>PYVG01000022.1 GCA_003030745.1 Pseudidiomarina aestuarii
CACTGTCACGGAACTCGGACAGTGCGTTACCGATGAGTTCGAGCTTGTTCATGCCGCACAAGGTCAATCCGATTGATTTCGAAAACTCTGAAGGCAATCTGGGCTTGGCGAATGCCATCATGGACCACCTTGGCAACAAATTGCCGGTCAGCCGCTGGCAGCGTGACCTCACTGATTCGACAGTCTTACGTAATTTAGGTGTTGGTTTTGCCTATGCACTGATTGCTTATCAAGCCACCTTGAAAGGCATCAGCAAACTTGAAGTGAACGCAGACAACCTACTCCGCGAGCTGGATCAAAACTGGGAATTGCTGGCAGAGCCTATTCAAACCGTCATGCGCCGTTATGGTATTGAAAAACCATATGAAAAGCTGAAAGACCTCACCCGCGGTAAACGCGTCAACCAACAAGCGATGGCAGTCTTTATAGACAGTCTCGAATTACCTGAAACGGTGAAGGCTGAGCTGAAATTACTGACGCCAGCATCGTACATTGGTCGCGCGATTCAGTTCGTCGATGACTTAGCGAGTTAACATGACTGTGCGCCTGAGCCTCGATACGAAAGAGTTTTTACAACAGTATTGGCAACGCCAGCCCTTGTTAATTCGTGGTGCGTTTGCGGATTTTAACGATCCCATCGAGCCCGAATTGCTCGCTGGCCTTGCGATGGAAGATGGTGTGGACTCGCGGGTCATCGAGAATCATCAGGGCGAGTGGAACGTTCAGCACGGTCCTTTCACCGACTACGAAGCCTTTGGCGAGAGCGGTTGGACCTTGTTAGTTCAATCCGTGAATGAGTGGTTCCCTGCGGTACAGAGTCTACTCCAACCGTTTCGGTTTTTACCGGATTGGCGCACCGATGATGTCATGGTGAGTTTTGCAACTGAGCACGGTGGTGTTGGCCCTCACTTGGACCAATACGATGTGTTTATTATCCAAGGCACAGGTACCCGTCATTGGCGCGTTGGTGAGCGAGTAACAGCAGCGGCAGAACACTGCCCGCATCCTGATCTAAAACAACTCCAGACTGATTTTGTCGCCACTATTGATGCGGTTTTGACACCGGGTGATATGCTCTATATTCCGGCTGGCTGTCCGCATGAAGGGATTGCGCTCGAACCGAGCCTGAATTACTCCATAGGTTTTCGAGCACCGAACAGTGCCGAGTTCATTGCTGCACTTGCCGACGTATTGCATCAAACTGAGCAAAACTATCCGCGTTATCGAGATCCAGAAGGACTTCAAGCTGGCAGTGCGTTTCGCGTCGATTCGGACCAATTGAATTCAGTGAAGTCGTTTGTCCAGCGTGGCTTGAGTGAAGCACAACTCGAGGTCGCGCTGCTACAGGTTATGTCACAAAGTAAGCGGCCGTTACCACAGCCTGATGAAACAATATCGGAAGCGGTATTAGCTCAAGCATTAGCAGCCGAACTGTTGCTCTGCCGTACGCCTGGTTCACGCATTTTGTTGGGACCGCAAGAGGAAGCGCTTTATTTTGCCGGAGAGCGTTGGCCACTGGCACCAGAACAGCAGGAATTCGTCACGCAACTGGCGGAACAGTGGGAAGATCGCGAGCTCACGGACTACGCCAGCCAGCTCGCCCACGACCACAATCGTGAACTTCTGTGCGAATTATTGCAAACTGGCGTGTTTTATCTGGTCCAAGAGGAAGATGAGCCTAGCTAACGGGCTCATCTTTCCATAAGTCGTCTTGCTCAGTCATTTCATACAGACTTTCGGCACGGCCGACTAAGAAACTCGCATAGCGTTGCTGTTCTGGGTCTTTTGATGCTTCAGGATCCTGAACAATACCCTCAGCGCGCAGTTGCCACTGCAACGCAAAATGTTTCAGCGCATCACGAGCAGTTTCTGCCACTTTCGCACTCACGAAATCACTCGGAACATCACCGTTGATAGTCCAAATTTCTTTTTTATCTTGCGTGGTTAAGCGCCAAACCGCGACCAAAGGTACCAAGTACCGACACCGCTTCGTTAACACACGATCAACGATAATACCCTGCTCTGCCAAATACTTATTTGCTTTCTGAAAATGCTCGCGGACCCATGCAGAAACATCTGCATCATTCGGCGGCGTAGTTGCTTCAGCCATAGTGAACCTATTTGTTTTAACTGGTCTAGTTACCGTATTGAAAGGCTGCCTCAACGAGGTGCCAAAGGGCCGTTATAGTAACGCGAAAGGCTGATTTGGCAAAGCCCAAAGCGCTGTAAACTTTGGTTGCAAAAGTTGACGTTTACGTAAACGAAATATTTTTTCCAGTTACTAGCGAAAGCAAGAACAAAATGGTAATGTGCGCGCACTTTATTGGGATAAACGAGGACTGATTACTCATGTCTCTATTTGAGCACACAGAGTTCGACCAACACGAGCAAGTCGTGTTTTGTCATGACAAAGCAACTGGTCTTAAAGCCATTATAGCTATCCACGATACTACTCTTGGCCCCTCTCTCGGTGGCACCCGTCTTTGGAATTACGCCTCTTCTGCAGAAGCTCTCACGGACGTTCTACGTTTATCGCGTGGCATGACCTATAAAAGCGCTCTCGCTGGACTGCCTTTAGGCGGCGGCAAAGCGGTTATCATTGGTGATGCAAAAACGATTAAGAGCCCTGAATTGTTCCGCGCTTATGGCCGTTTCATCAACTCACTCAGTGGTCGCTACATTACTGCTGAAGATGTGAACATCCGCACCAGCGACATCGCAATTGTGGCCGAAGAAACCACCTTTGTAGCTGGTACAGCTGAAAAAGCTGGCGACCCATCACCGCACACCGCTCTAGGAACGTATTTAGGTCTGAAAGCTGCGGCTAAACATAAGCTCGGTAACGAGAATTTGCAGGGTGTAAAAATTGCCGTGCAAGGTTTAGGTGCTGTCGGTTATGACTTCGCCGAATATTGCCATAAAGAAGGCGCCGAGCTCTTCGTGACCGATATCAACGAAGAAGCCTGTGAACGCGCAGCGCGTGAACTCGGTGCAACCGTGGTTGGTTTGGATGAGATCTACGGTTTAGACGTCGATGTTTATGCCCCTTGTGCGCTGGGTGCGACCATTAATGATCAAACACTCGCGGTACTGAAAGCAAAAATCATTGCTGGTAGCGCGAATAACCAGTTGGCAACACCTGCACATGACCAGATAGTGATGGATCAAGGCATCTTGTACGCTCCAGACTATGTGATCAATGCCGGTGGTGTCATCCACGTCTGTAGCGAAGCTGCGAACATGTCGCGCGTCGAGACCGATAAACGTGTTCGTGACATCTATGGCACTTTAGATACCATCTTTGCTCGTTCTACTGCCGAGAATCGTCCGACCGGTCAAATCGCAGATGAGCTAGCTCGCGAAGTTATCGCCAAAGCCAAAGCCGCGAAAGCAAACGCTTAAGCTTAACTACCGCAGTGGCAATAAAAAAAGCGACGTTTCAACGTCGCTTTTTTGTATCCAGTCTTTGTCTCGTCCTTTTCACTATTCACTATTCACTTTCTCTTACACTACACAGCGCGCTAGTATTTGAATAGGATGCTCGACTGCTTGTCCTGCGAATCGCTTCACTTGTGAACGACACGAGAAGCCTGTTGCCACATGCCCGACGTCGTTGCGCGCCAACGGCTCTTGCCAACTCATTTCAAACAGACGTTTGCTCGTGTCTTGATGCGTTTGTTCATGGCCAAACGTACCCGCCATACCGCAACAACCGGTAGCGGTCACTTCAAGCTCTAAATTCACGCGTTCGAATAGGTGTTGCCAGTGTTTCGCCGACTCCGGCACCGCTGTTTGCTCAGTACAATGCGACAGTAATTGCCATCGTTTATGGTCAACTGTGTGATTCTCTGCTGACGATAACTTATCACCATGTTGCATCAACCACGTTTGCACACCGTTGACAGTAAAGGTGAACGATTGGCCTGCCGGAGCAAACTGTCGATATTCGTCTTGAAAGCACAAAGCCGTCGAGGAATCTAAACCCACCAGGGCCACGTTAGCATCGGCCAACCGTTGCAACTGTGGTCCCACAGTCGCCACCGTTTTCGAAAATTCGTTCAGAAAACCTTTCACATGCTGAGCCTTACCGTTGCCGATAAAGCGCAACAGTATAGGCTCGAAGCCCATGGCTGCCGCAACTTGTCCAAACGCCTGTACGACCTTCGCATCATAAAAGCTGGTGAACGGGTCTTGCACAATGACCACCGACTGCGCTAACTGTTCCGGTGGCTTTGCCAAAATTTCATCGACATCAGCCGTCGACCACTGCCATTGTTGACTCAATGCCGGAGTTGATAACCGCGGCGCATCCACATAACCCACCACCCGTTTTAAAAACCACTCCGTCACCGGGTTGTGTGTGAGGACGTTGCTGATTCGCGGTAATTTCGCTAGTAACGGCGCAAGACGCTCAACATCGCGAACGAGTTTATCTTTGGTAGGCCGCGCATAGCGCTGGTGATACCAGCTCAAGAACCGAGCTCGGAAATTGGGCACATCAACCTTAACTGGACATTGTGTCGCGCAAGCCTTGCACGCCAAACAGGTATCCATGGCTTGCTTCACTTCATGGTTAAAGTCATTCGGACTGAGGCGCGGTTTGAAACGATTCTCAAGCCAAGTGCGCTGCGGTGGTATGCCACTCACATCCATGTCTTGCCCGCTATTCAGACGCAACCATTCACGAATTAAGGTCGCTCGTCCTTTCGGCGAATATTGACGATTACCCGTTGCTTTGTAGGACGGGCACATGGCCGATTCAGGTACATAATTGAAGCACAAACCATTACCATTACAATTCATTGCCGGTTGATAGGCCTCGCGCATGGTAATTGGAATTTGTCGATCATAATGCCCGCGTACTTCGGCTTGTACGCCCTGCAAGGACTCATCGCTGCCATATGGCGTCGCCAACTTACCCGGATTGAGTCGATTATCAGGATCAAACGCACGCTTCACTTTCTGGATTTCAGGATACAGCTCACCAAAAAACTTTGGCGCATACTCTGAGCGGTAGCCCTTACCATGCTCGCCCCACATCAGACCGTTGTATTTAGCTGTAAGCTCTGCCACTTGATCACTAATGGTTCGAACTAGTGCTTCGTCGCTTGGATCAGTCATATCGAGAGCTGGCCGCACGTGCAACACACCCGCATCAACGTGGCCAAACATGCCGTAATGAAGTTGGTGACTATCGAGAATGGCGCGAAACTCAAGAATGAAGTCCGCTAAATGCTCTGGTGGAACTGCGGTATCCTCAACAAAAGCAATGGGCTTGCGTTTCCCTTTCGTCGCGCCCAATAGCCCTACTGCCTTCTTCCGCATGGCGTAAATGGTTTGAATACTCGTGGCATCCGCACAAATTTGATAACCAATCAGTCCTTTGGGGTCCGCACTATTCAGCTGCGCATCAAGCGTGGCAATCAGTTGCTCGACCTTGTCGTCAAGCAGCGTTGATTCCGTTGCAGTGAACTCAACCATGTTAATGCCGTTCATGGTTTGCCCATCGACATCCTGCAAATGCTCGGCAACCTGATGCCAAATGATATCTTCGCGAGCGAGATTTAAGACATTGCTATCTATAGTTTCTACAGACGTCGCTTGCGCTTGGACTAGTGTCGGCGCATGCCGTAATGCGGCTTGGAAATCACTGTATTTAACATTTACTAAAACCTTGCAACGCGGTATGGGGGTCAAGTTCAACGTTGCTTCGGTCACGATTGCCAAAGTACCCTCGGAGCCAGCAATCAACCGCGACAAATCAATGGTGTCCTGCTGCGGATCATAACAGTGCTTGAGGTCATAACCGGTTAGAAAACGATTCAGCGGCGGGAACTTTGCGTCAATAGCTGGACGCTGCTCAACACAACTTTCAATGGCTTGCCGATACAGCGCAGCTTCTAAAGAATCACCGGCTGCACGATTGCGAGCTTCCGACAACGATACTGGAGCCGTTTGGATAACCTCACCATTGGTTAACACTGCCGTCAAACCGAGGATGTGGTCGCTGGTTTTGCCGTACACTAAGGAGCCCTGCCCGGACGCATCTGTATTGATCATGCCGCCAATAGTCGCGCGATTCGATGTCGATAAATCGGGAGAAAAGAAGAAACCTGATGGCTTTACACGATCATTGAGCTGATCTTTAATCACACCCGCCTGACACACCACTTGTGCGTTCTCGACATCGACCTTCAGCACTTCTCGCATGTGCCGACTGAGATCAATCACTAACCAATGCGTCAGCGATTGCCCGTTAGTGCCAGTTCCACCGCCACGCG
Source organism: Pseudidiomarina aestuarii (assembly GCA_003030745.1). Next base: position 6,282 of record PYVG01000022.1, read on the forward strand.
GAGCAAACCGAATGGGGCGAAACTCATCCGACTGTGCCAACTGGAAAATGAGCTGAACCGCAGCGGTTGTCCGTGGATAAACAACACCTTGTGGGAGCCGTTGGTAAATACTGTTATCGGTAGCAGCAATCAAACGCTGACCATAAGTATTTTCAATGTCTCCCGCGAAGCCTTGTTGTTCAAGCTCAAGTAAAAAGCGTTGATACAGGCTGTCTGATCGCGTTTCACGGCGATCAGCCGGTGTATGTTCGGGTAACTGCTGAACCACGGACGCCAAGTTGGCTATGCTCCTACAACTGTTTGGCTAAATACAACCAAGTTTCGACAACGGTATCTGGATTCAGTGATACGGAATCAATGCCTTGTTCGACCAACCAAGCAGCAAAATCGGGATGATCAGAAGGACCCTGCCCACAAATACCGACGTATTTGCCTTTCTTCTTCGCTGCCTGAATAGCCATCGATAACATCGCTTTGACGGCTTCATTGCGTTCGTCAAATAAGTGCGCAATCACGCCAGAGTCTCGATCAAGACCCAAGGTGAGCTGCGTTAAATCATTCGAGCCAATTGAAAAACCATCAAAAATATCAAGAAATTGTTCTGCTAGTAAGGCATTCGACGGCAGTTCACACATCATAATCACGCGTAAACCGTTCTCGCCTTGATAAAGACCTTGCTCACGCAACAACTCGATCACTTGACGGCCTTCATCTAAGGTCCGCACAAACGGAATCATTATTTCAATATTGCGCAAACCCATGTCGTTACGAACCCGCTTAATGGCCTCACATTCCATCGCAAAACATTCGCGGAAGTCTTCTGAGATATAGCGTGAAGCACCGCGGAAACCTAGCATTGGGTTTTCTTCATGAGGCTCGTATTGGCGACCACCGACTAAGTTGGCATACTCGTTCGATTTAAAATCAGACATGCGGACGATGACTCGCTCAGGCGCAAAGGCCGCACCTAACGTTGCAATGCCCTCAGCCAGTTTGCTGACATAATATTCGCGTGGGCTCGAGTAACCCGCCATAAAACCAGAGATTTCTTTCTGTAGTTCGGGTGTTTGTTGATCAAAGTTCAAGAGTGCTTTCGGATGCACACCAATCATTCGATTAATGATGAATTCCAGGCGAGCTAAACCCACACCCGCATGCGGTAAACCTGCAAAATCAAAAGCACGGTCTGGGTTGCCCACGTTCATCATAATTTTTAGCGGCAGATCCGGCATTGCACCAATATCCGATTGCGTCACATCAAACGACAATTCGCCGTCATAGATGAAACCAGTATCGCCCTCAGCACAGGACACCGTGACCGCTTGACCCGCAGCAATTCGCGTGGTCGCGTCGCCACAACCCACCACGGCTGGAATGCCGAGTTCACGTGCAATAATGGCCGCGTGGCAGGTTCGCCCACCACGATTCGTCACAATAGCGGCAGCCCGCTTCATGATCGGTTCCCAATCAGGGTCGGTCATATCGGTGACCAGAACATCACCGGGCTGCACTTGATCCATCTCTGAAATATCGTTCAGCACACGCGCCACACCCGCACCGATGCGTTGACCAATAGCACGACCGGTTGCGACCACTGCGGTCTTTTCTTGTAACGCATAGCGCTCGACTGACTGGCCTGACTTATTCGACTGGACGGTCTCTGGACGTGCTTGAACAATGTATAACTTGCCATCGATGCCGTCTTTCGCCCACTCGATGTCCATAGGGCGACCATAATGCTTCTCAATAATGACCGCTTGTTTCGCTAACTCTTGAACTTCATCATCAGAAATGGAGAAGGTTTGACTTAATGTAGGGTCAATATCGACAATCGCGGTTTGCTGGCCGTGCTCTTGGCTATCGGCATAGATCATTTGGATCTTTTTACTGCCGAGGTTACGGCGTAATACGGCTGGTTTCTTGCGTGCGAGTGTCGGTTTATGGACGTAGAATTCATCTGGGTTTACGGCGCCCTGCACTACCATTTCACCCAACCCGAACGACGAGGTAATGAATACCACATCTTCAAAACCAGATTCGGTATCAATGGTGAAGAGCACACCGGAAGCGGCGATGTCACTTCGGACCATACGCTGGATGCCAGCTGAAAGCGCAACGCCTCTATGGTCATAACCTTGGTGCACTCGATACGAAATCGCTCGATCGTTGAACAGCGATGCAAAAACGTGCTTGATCGCTTCCATAATGGCGTCAATGCCGCGCACATTCAGGAATGTCTCTTGCTGTCCTGCAAACGAGGCGTCCGGCATATCTTCCGCTGTTGCGGAGCTGCGTACCGCAAAACTCACTTCAGCATTGCCGTCGCTGAGTTGTTGATAGGCGTCACGAATGGCTTGATCTAATGCAGGTTGAAAGGGTGTTTCAATAACCCACTGTCGAATTTGCTTACCAGCTTCTGCCAGTGCTTTGACATCGTTGGTATCAAGTGTATCGAGCAACGCGTAGATGCGATCATTCACACCGCTTTGCTCAAGGAATTCGTTAAATGCATCAGCGGTGGTGGCAAAACCATTTGGAACCGATACGCCGACTCCGGCCAGGTTGCTAATCATCTCACCTAACGATGCGTTTTTTCCACCAACGCGACCGACATCATTCATCCCTAATTGATCGTACCAAAGCACATAATCTTGCACGTTATTCTGCACCGTAAGTTTCCTCGTGAGTTAGACTAGAGTGCGACCTCACTGCGGCCACGTCGTTGGAAAAACTGCGGTTTATTTTACACGTTGCTATGGCACAAGTTAACATCCGAGACGAATTAACTGGGGATACTTTCTATGCGCACGGTATTTTATATTTCAGATGGCACCGCACGAACCGCTGAGGCCTTTGGTAAAGCGATGTTATCGATGTTCCCGTTGAAAGTGGAACATCGAACTCTGGCGTTTATTGATTCACCGGAAAAAGCAGATGCAGCCGTGAAACGTATTAATTCAGCCCATCAACAAAGTGGTGAACGGCCGATTATCTTTCACACCTTTGTGAGTGTGGATATCAAACGTATCATCACCGCCAGCCAAGGCAGCTGTTACGACTTCTTAGATTACTTTGTTGCACCGCTAAGCCGTGAATTAGGTATTCCAGCCCAACCCAAAACGCATCGGACTCACGGTATTCAAGAGGATTATGATTTTCGTATTGAGGCCATCAACTACACGCTCGCCAACGATGATGGCAGCAATATTGCGGATTATGATGAGGCCGATATTATTTTGCTAGGCGTTTCACGCACGGGGAAAACACCCACAAGTCTTTATTTAGCCCTGCAATATGGTATCAAAGCGGCTAACTACCCCATTACCGATGATGATGACTTTGAGCATTTGCAATTACCGCGCGCCCTGAAGCCGCATCGGCACAAAATTTTTGGTTTGACCTTAGAAGCCCAGCGTTTGCATGAAATTCGGAGTAAACGCCGTGAAGGCAGCAAATATGCATCAATGCAACAATGTCGCTTTGAATTGAATGCAGTGGAACAGCTCTACCGACGCGAGGCTATTCCATTTCTGGATAGCACCCGCTTCTCGGTCGAAGAAATTGCAGCGAAAATACTGAACGAGACCAATCTAGAGCGGCATCGCTACTAGCAAGTAACCAGTGAACAGTGAATGGTTAATAGCTAGTAGCGCTTACGATTATTTAGCGTTCGTGCTCTCGAAGATTTTGTCAGCTGAGGCAGCCACGAACCCAGTGTAGAGCTGATTTGGAGCAATTTCATAGCGCTTCGCGAACTCATAGAAGCAACTCGGAATCACTTTTTCCATATCACTGAAACGCACAGCGGTGTGATCAGCCAAGGTCGACGATTGCTCAAGGAATACCTCGCTAGATCCTTTGATTTCACCACCTGATGTGTTCAGTCGGAAGCCGGCATTCTTCAACGTTTGGTTCACCTGCTCGAGCGAGTCATAATCAGGCAATTCATTGACATTGACCGTGAAATGGTTCGCGCGGAAACCAAACGCAGCCATCCACGCTGCATACTCACTCTCTTCGAGGAGACGCTCATAATCCGTGCTGCTAATTTGCCAATGAGCGCCGGAATACAGGAAGTCTTCTGCAGTAACCGCAGTTGCTGGGACTTGGTCGACCAAGTTTTTGACGATGCGCTGCAGCTCTGGGGAAAAGCTTTCCACCAATAATTCACTGATGAAAATTTTCGGCAAGCGTGGGTCACTGTGCTCGTAGTGCTTTGCCACCAAACGCTTTTCTTCAAAAACGTAATCGCCTTTTGCTTCATAGCCCATCGCAATGAAATGCGCGGCCAGAGCCTCTAAACCCACTGGAGCCAGGTTGAAAGTACGGAAGGCAACGTGGTCATTGATAATGTCGCGCCCTTTCCCTAAAACCTCATGCACTTTTGCAGCAGAGGGAGTTAACTGAATGTAATCTTGCCAAAGGTTCTCAAAAAACTGCATCACAGATTGTGACATAGACTGCTTTAACCTCGAAACTGTCGACGATAAACTTAACCACGGCCATTGCGTGCATCACGCAAGGAATCCGCTACCAGAAACGCTAACTCAAGAACTTGATCGGCATTTAATCGAGGATCACACTGTGTTTTGTAACGCTGCGTCAAATCATGCTCACTGATTTGATAAGCTCCGCCCGTACACTCAGTGACATCCTCACCCGTCATTTCGAGATGCACACCGCCCGGGTATGTACCCTCAGCCTGATGCACCGCAAAAAACTCACGTAATTCCGTATGAATAGCATCGAAATTACGCGTTTTTAGGCCGTTCTCAGCCTTCACAGTATTGCCGTGCATCGGGTCGCTCGACCACACCACATGCCGTCCTTCGGCTTTCACACGCCGCAGAATTTTCGGCAAGTTATTGGCCAAATTATTGGCACCCATGCGGGTAATCAGAGTCATTCTTCCCGGCTCGTTGAGCGGGTTGAGAATGTCTAACAAGCGAATGACGTCATCAGGTTCTGTTGTAGGACCTATTTTAACACCAAGCGGGTTATGAATACCACGCATAAACTCAACGTGAGCGTGGTCTGGTTGCCGTGTCCGCTCACCTATCCACACCATGTGTGCAGAGCAGTCGTAAGGGAGACCCGTGAGCGTATCAATACGTGTCAGAGCTTCTTCATAAGACAGCAACAAAGCTTCATGTGACGTGAACAATTGAGTTTCATGAATAGTTGCGTTGGTATCCGAATTGATGCCCAATACTTCCATGAATTGCAACGCCGATTGAATCTGCTCCGCTACCTCTAAATACTTTTCTTTCAGCGGGTTAGCAGCCACAAAGCTCATATTCCACTTGTGTACTTTGTGCAAGTCCGCCAGACCACCCTGCGCAAACGCTCGCAACAAGTTCAAGGTTGCTGCCGAGTGGTGATAGGCCTGAATCATGCGCTGTGGATTAGGCTGACGCGCTGCCGCTGTAAAATCAGAACCATTGATGATGTCGCCCCGGTAAATCGGTAGCTCCACCCCATCAATAGTCTCGGTACCACTGGAACGCGGCTTTGCGTATTGCCCCGCCATCCGAGCCACTTTGGTGACCGGACAAGAGCCTGCAAACGTCATGACAATGGCCATTTGTAAAATGACTTTGAACGTGTCCCGAATTTTAGGTGCGTTAAAATCAGCAAAAGACTCCGCACAATCGCCACCCTGCAGCAAGAAACCCTTGCCTTGACTGACTGCCGCAAGATTTTTACGTAACGCACGAATTTCCTCCGCGAAAACCAGCGGCGGAAATTGTTTCAACTGCTGCTCAACGGCTAGAAGTTCGCTTGGGGAAGCATAGTCGGGTTGTTGTAAAATTGGCTTTTCTCGCCAACTCCGCGAGTTCCAATTTGTCATGCGGTTTTCCTACTGCTTATATGAAAACACCAATGTACCGATTTCAGGCGCTTGTTACAACGCTTTAACGGCTATTTTCAAGCGCTTGAATACGTTTTTCCAACGGCGGATGACTCATAAATAATTCGCTGAACGAACGTTTACTTTGAATCCCAAATGCCATCATGGAGCCATCCAGTGTCGATTCTTGTGAACGCTGCAACCGCCGTAGTGCTGCAATCATCTTCTGCCGCCCCACAAGCGTTGCTGCACCAGCATCAGCGCGGAATTCACGCTGGCGGGAAAACCACATCACAATAATGCTCGCCAAAATACCAAACACCACTTCCAATGCCATCACAATCCCAAAATAGGCAAAGCCACCGAGACCCTGACCACCCGACTGGTTGCCACGTAACGCGTTATTAATAGCGCCAGCAATCACACGCGCAATAAATATCACGAAGGTGTTCACCACGCCTTGAATAAGCGTCAACGTCACCATATCGCCATTCGCAATATGACTGACTTCGTGAGCTAACACAGCTTCAACTTCGTCTTCACTCATGGCGCGCATCAAACCGGTGCTGACGGCCACTAGCGAACTACTCTTGCTAGCGCCAGTGGCAAAGGCATTGGGCTCCGGAGAGTCATAAATTGCCACCTCCGGCATTGGAATGCCGGCCTTGCGGCTTTGTTCTTCAACCTTACGCAGTAACCATGCTTCAGTATTGTTCCGAGGTTGCGTGATGACATGCGCACCCACCGAGCGCTTCGCCAGCCATTTCGACAGAAACAGCGAGACGAACGCACCACCAAAACCAAACAGCGCTGCAAATATCAGCAGCCCTTGATAACCCGAAGGATCCAGGCCAAACGCTGGCATGATCAAATTCATGACCACACCAAAAACCACCAAAATAGCCAAGTTTGTGGCTAAGAATAAAACAATACGCAACATGCTGAGATCCTCATGCAAGACAACCGATACTGGAGATATATATGGCGATCTCGAATCTACTTTTCAATTCCTTGCTCGCTATATTTTACGGTTGCATTTCTATTATCGGTTCACAGCTCAGCGTTGAGTGAATAGTGAATAGTGAATAGGTTTATCGGACAGTGACGTGTTGGAGTACGTTCGCGGCCAGTGGCGAGAACGCGGTCTGGCTCGCTTCAGAGGATTCTTGGTATGTTATTTCACCGAGCAGTGGTGCGGCAATCGTTGCTTGCAAGGTTGCCAGATTTTCTGTGTAGCGCGCCATCGATTCGGGCTGACAGGTATTCGCCACCCACCCTAGCAATGGCACGCCGCGTTGTTCGAGGCTTGCTACCGTCAGTAATGCATGATTAAGGCAGCCAAGGCGCATACCCACCACTAAGACCACAGGGATTTTGCACTCGGCAATCACGTCTGCTAATGAGTCTTTTTGAAGCGGCAATAACCAACCGCCAGCGCCTTCTACAACCAATAGTCGTTGTTTCGCGATGGCTCGAGCGCGTTGTTCCCTTAGCAAGGTACTGACCCGCTGAACGGTCAAATCAACGCCCTCTTCTTGCGCCGCAATGTGCGGGGCAATTGCGGCTCGCAGGCAGATAGGATTAACTTCGGTATAACTGGCATCGTCCGTACATGCATTGCGGAGCGCTACGGCATCCTCATTCACCCAACCGTCAGCGGTGTACTCAGCGCCAGCTGCGATCAATTTGCTGACCGCACACGATACTCCTTGGCGCTCTAGTTCACGAACGAGCCCCGTGGTGACGAAAGTCTTACCAATTTCGGTATCTGTACCTGTAACAAAAATAGAATCATACTTGAGTTTTTGTAATTCACTCATTTGTTTTAAATACCTTTATGAGTCCAATATTCCATTCTAACTGAATAAAACCCTGTTCATTTCGATAAGGTTCTAATGCAGCCTCAACTGCCGCTAACCAAGCTCGGGAACGCAAGCCATTCGCATGTCTCGCCGTGTAATTTGCACCGATGCCGCGTAAGTGAGCGAACATATCTCGTGCCGAGGGATAACTGTAATGAAACTCATGTTGGGTCAACTGATGACGCGTCGATTCCAGTGCGCTTAAGGCTAGTTGCACCTCAGCAACTTGCAGAAAGCGATTGCTATGTTGCCCGCCATCAACCAGCCGCATCACCGTTGCTAACGGCTCTAATGACCCAGCGAGTACTGTCGTTGCGAGTACATAACCGCCACTGCGAAGTGTCCGGGTCAATTCCGCTAAGGTTTGCTCAAGATTGGTACACCATTGCAACGTCAAATTACTGTAGATGCAGTCTACCGATTGCTCGGTAATCGGCAGTGCATCGGCATCCGCACAAATGAACTGATTTGCTAGTGCACTATGTTCCAGACGCGCTTGGGCTATCATGCTCGGCGCAATGTCGATACCGAGGTAGTGCTCACACCGATTCGCCAGATATGCGCTCGCGACTCCAGGTCCACAACCAACATCAAGCACTGCGCTGGTTGGCGGTTGTGGCAGTGCCTCAAACTCTTGTTGCAGTAATGCTGCGCAATCACGTTGCAAATGATTGTGTTGCTGATAGCTCTGAGCCGCACGGTTAAAATGCTGGGCGATGCGGCGCTTATCAAATGCGAGGACTGCTTCTGCATCACTCATGACCGCAACTCCACGCGCGCGGCCAAACCATCGATTGCGGTAGCCAACGTATCTACCAAATGCGTCACGTCAGACGGTTTATGCGCAGCAGTTAAGGTAATGCGTAAACGTGCAGTATGCTCCGGGACTGTCGGGGGTCGCATGGCCGTGCACCAAATGCCAGCCTCACGAAGCTGGTCGGCGACCCACAGGGCATCCGCGTCGGCGCCAATAATCACGTGTTGAATGGCAGTACTGCTTGTAGCCACAGGTAATCCACGCTGTTTCGAAAAATGCTGAAAGCTTTGAATCGTTTCGGCTAGACGTTGTCGTAAACGCTGCCCCTCGTCACCCACAATGAGATCCACTGCAGTGTGGATGGCTGCAGCTTGCGCCGCCGGGAATTGAGTGGAATACACAAGCTCACGACAGTAGTTCGTTAAATAGTCAGCCACCTCTTGGCTGGTGGCCACAGCTGCACCAGCAACGCCTACGGCCTTACCGAACGTCAGCGTGAGCAATGGCACTTGCTCCGCACTGAACGTACCGCCAATACTTAATCCATGTTCACCTTGAGTCCCAAAGCCATGGGCATCATCCAGCCACAGGTCGCGCTGGACGCCTTTGGGAATTGTTGCGTTCAGAAGTTCCTGCACCGGCGCTTGATCACCATCCATACTGAATACACTTTCAGACAACACTAAGACCGACGTATTTTGTTGCTGTTGCGCAGAAACCTGACTCAAGCGTTGCTCATAAGCATCCACATCGTTGTGTTGAAATCGCTGCAGTCGCACCCCAGAGAGCCACGAGGCATGCACCAGTTTGTCAGCGAGAATGGCATTGTAATGAGGAGCTAAGGTTTGCAAAACACCGTGATTGGCAGCGAAACCCGAGGAAAATAATAGAACTTGCTCACGGTTTAGGTATTCCGCTAAACAGCGTTGCAAATTCGTGTGGGGTTGCGACAAGCCAGTGACCAAGGGCGACGCTCTACCGCCACTGCCATAGGTTACTACCGCGTCGGCAAACGATCGCTTAACCAACGGATGATCACTGAGCCCCAAATAGTCATTGCTGGCAAAGTTGACAAACCGGCGGCCATCAGCAGTTTCCACGAATCGCGCATCGGCACGAACGAATTGGGGCAACTGCCGCCAGCGTTGCAATTGCTCGCGTTGCTGTCGCGCTTGTTGCAACCGCGCGCGAATGGCGACCATGGCTCAACTCACTTCATAATAACGAACAGGTTGTTCTTGTTCAGCCACCGCATCGGCAATCACCGCCTCTTGCACAGCATCACTGTAATCTTCGTGTTGCAGTGCATGCAGTCCTAACCGCTCAAACAATTGCTGATCTTTGTCGGCTTCAGGGTTCGGCGTAGTCAGTAGCTTCTCACCGTAGAATATGGAATTGGCGCCAGCCATAAAGCACAAGGCTTGTAGCTCATCATTCATGGTCTCGCGCCCAGCAGACAGTCGCACAAACGACTTCGGCATGAGAATACGCGCAACCGCAATAGTACGGACGAATTCAAACGGATCCAGATCGTCTAAATTCTCAAATGGCGTTCCTTTCACCTTAACCAGCATGTTGACGGGAACACTTTCCGGATGTTCCGGTAAGTTAGCCAACTGCTGCAATAATCCAGCTCGATCGCGACGGCTCTCGCCCATACCGACAATACCACCCGCACACACCTTCATTCCCGCCGTTCGCACGTTCTCCAGCGTCTGCAGGCGGTCTTGATAGGTGCGTGTTGTGATCACATCACCATAAAACTCCGGTGACGTATCGAGGTTATGATTGTAGTAATCGAGACCAGCTTCACGCAGCGCTTCCGCTTGATGGGGATTGAGCATACCTAGTGTCATGCAGGTTTCGAGTCCTAAAGCTTTCACACCTTTGACCATCTCAATGACATAGGGCATATCGCGGTCTTTTGGATTGCGCCAGGCGGCACCCATACAGAAACGACTGGCACCCTGAGCTTTCGCCGCTTCAGCTTCTTCCAGCACTTTCTCCACTGCAAGCAACCGTTCCCGATCCAAGCCTGTGTTGTAGCGCGCACTTTGTGGACAATATTTACAGTCCTCTGGGCACGCTCCCGTTTTTATCGACAAGAGTGTGCTGACTTGAACCGCGTTTGGATCAAAGGTTTCACGATGAACGCTCTGTGCCCGAAATAACAAATCGTTAAATGGCAACGCGAATAGCGCCTCAATTTCTTGGCTACTCCAGTCGTGACGAACGGCACTGGTCATGGGAACTCCTTGCTACGAAAAGGTGATGCGCTTCAAGCACGATACTGAGTGGACTAGTTTAGGGGCATTACGTACACTGTCAACTTATTGAAAGTCTAAATATAGACATCTGTATATTTTTTAATCTATTTCATGACTAATCGGATCACTTCATGACCATGGACTTAGAATTCGACCGACACCATATCTGGCATCCCTACACCTCTTTCAAGAACCCGCTCCCCGCCTATCCGGTCGTTGCTGCGGCAGGCTGTGAACTCAAGCTCGAAGATGGACGCCAGTTGATTGATGGGATGTCGTCGTGGTGGGCCGCAATTCATGGTTACAATCATCCCGTCCTGAACGCTGCTGCGCATGGTCAAATTGACCAAATGAGCCACGTCATGTTCGGAGGTATGACCCATCAACCTGCTATTGATCTCTGCAAGCAATTAGTCGCCATGACTCCTGCGGAACTCAATCGGGTGTTTTTGGCCGATTCAGGTTCAGTATCCATAGAAGTCGCGATAAAAATGGCCGTGCAATACTGGTTCAGTCGTGACCTTCCGAACAAAAATCGACTCGCAACCATTCGCGGCGGCTATCATGGGGATACCTTCGCTGCCATGTCGGTGTGTGATCCCGTCAATGGTATGCATGCCCTCTTCCAAGGCAGCCTGCGCGAGCAATTGTTTGCTCCCATTCCGCAATGCTCACCGACCGACGAGTGGAATCCGGATGACCTGGACGCCCTGCAGCAACTCCTTGAGACGCACCAACATGAATTGGCTGCATTGATACTCGAGCCCATCGTTCAAGGTGCTGGTGGTATGCGCTTTTATCATCCGCATTACTTAGCTGGCGCTAGAGCCCTTTGCGATCGCTATCAAATACTCCTGATTGCGGATGAAATCGCGACTGGATTTGGTCGAACGGGTCGCCTCTTCGCATGCGAACACGCTGCGATCACGCCTGATATCCTCTGTGTTGGCAAAGCCCTGACCGGCGGCTATCTCACCCAAGCTGCGGTCATTACCACGGATGACGTCGCCCTCACTATTAGTGACGGTCCGGCTGGCGGCACCTTTATGCATGGTCCGACGTTCATGGGAAATCCGCTCGCTTGTGCGATTGCGAGTGCAAATTTGCAGCTGTTAGCCACCGGTGATTGGCAGCAGCAAGTGGCTGCCATTGCAACACAACTCGCACACGAGTTGGCACCTGCACGCTCCTCGAAACGCGTCGCCGATGTGCGAGTCTTTGGCGCTATTGGCGTGATTGAAATGCACGAGCCGGTGGATGTGGCGCAAACGCAACGCCAGGCCGCAGAACTGGGGGTATGGATCCGGCCATTTGGACGACTCATTTATGCAATGCCGCCCTTTGTGATTTCATCGACGCAATTGAGCCAACTTTGTCGCGCAATGGTCGCTGTTTCTGCTTGAGTTGTGCGCAAAGCAAGGTAACATAGCCACTTCATTCGTTTTTTTGTCATTTATTCACTATGGAGTTGGTTGGCTAATGTCCTTCGCTACTGTTGTCGATGTGTTATCGGGGAAAGTTGCCGTTGGTGATGAAGTAACCGTGCGTGGCGGGGTCCGTACCCGC
>PYVG01000226.1 GCA_003030745.1 Pseudidiomarina aestuarii
GGTTTAAGACGCAACGTATTGGTGCAGCTTATGCGGGTAGACAATTTAATTGAGCTTATCAAGCTGCCCCGTGGTGCAGAAAATAGCCCGTTGTCGTTGGCCTCTATGCTCAGGAAAATTCAGCGTTTTGAATTTCTAAGGGTTGTCTGGTGATACATCGCGTTACTTTATATTCATGCTCGCCAATATGGTCCGCAAATTCTGAGAGTCTCAAGTTTGGTGTCGTGAGCAAGCTATCGTTATGCAGCGCAGCCATTATCCTTTGAGCGATCAATGCAGATTCTGGATCAACAGAATCGAGCGGCGAGGGTTGGTTTGCTGGTACTCTCTCAATGGGATTGCGCAGTCTATAGTGAATCGCGAAGCGAGTTCCGCCAAGCGCCACAAATGCGCATGCCGACAACACCACAGCACCCCACTCCGCCACAAGCGAATCACCGTTAGCTCAAGAAACCCACAGTATCGATACCGCAACTAATGCGCTAAAAATTACCGCGTATAAGGA
>PYVG01000227.1 GCA_003030745.1 Pseudidiomarina aestuarii
CATGTGCAGCCCACCATGACGGTGCAATACTGCCAACAACAGCGCTAGTCGCGACGTGTCCAAACCAACCGCAACTCGCCGCGGATTCGCCAACTGACTGCCATCGACCAATGCTTGTAACTCTACCAGTAGCGGGCGCGTTCCTTCCCAAATGACAATAACCACCGACCCGCTACCGTGTTCTTCGCCCCGTTGTAGGAAAATCGCCGATGGGTTTGTGACTTCCCGAAGACCTTGCCCAGTCATCGCAAAAACTCCGAGCTCATTCGCTGGACCAAATCGATTTTTGTGGCCACGTAGCGTCCGAAACCGAGAATCCGCCGAACCTTCCAAGAGAATCGAGCAATCGATGCAGTGCTCCGGCACTTTCGGGCCCGCTAAGCTGCCATCTTTGGTGACATGGCCAACCATAAATATGGCCACCCCATTCTGTTTGGCATACCGGGTCAATACCGCCGCAGACTCTCGTACTTGCGAGACACTACCGGGCGCTGACGCGACATCA
>PYVG01000228.1 GCA_003030745.1 Pseudidiomarina aestuarii
CAAACTAATATCGACATGGTCTGTTGAATAGAACCAGCCACGCCAGAACCAATCTAAGTCGACACCTGAAGCTTCTTCCATAGTCCGGAAGAAATCTGCTGGCGTAGGTCGTTTAAACATCCACCGGCGAGCATATTCTTTGAAAGCGTAATCAAACAACTCACGGCCCATAATCACTTCACGTAAAATATTCAAAGCAACTGCGGGTTTCGTGTAAGCATTCGGGCCCAAGTTTAGAACGCTATCTGACTGGGTCATAATGGGCACTTGGTTGGTCGACTTCATGTAATCAATGATGCCACGCGCTTCAACACCCCAAGGAATATCAGGATCCCACTCACGCCCTGCAACTGCATCTAAGTAGCTATTTAAACCTTCATCCATCCATGTCCACTGACGCTCGTCAGAATTCACGATCATTGGGAAGTAGATGTGTCCAATTTCATGAATGACCACACCAATCAAAAAGCGCTTTTCTGCTAACGAATAAGTGCGGCTGCCGT
>PYVG01000229.1 GCA_003030745.1 Pseudidiomarina aestuarii
AACTCATTGGTATCAAGCGCCGTCTGCGCGCTATGGAGCGAGATGGACAACTTATCTACACCAAAGCGAATGCTTACGGATTACCCGATCGAATGAGCCTGATCAAAGGTCGGATCATCGGGCACCGAGATGGCTTTGGATTTTGCCGTCCGCATGATGGCGGCGATGATTTATTCATCCCACAACCGCAAATGTATGCGGTGTTGCATGGCGATGAAGTGCTCGTTCAAGAACAGAAGAAAGATGCTAAGGGTCGTCGAGAAGGACGCGTTGTTCGCGTCTTAAAGCCTCGTGAAGGTGATATTGTTGGCCGTTATTTTGTGGATCACAATCTTGGCGTCGTAGTCCCAGACGATACCCGCATCAATCAAGATATTTTGATTCCCGAGGAAAACAAAGGCGCGGCGCGTCATGGTCAGATAGTAGTGGTGCGCATTACCCATCGCCCGAATCGGCGCACAAGTCCAATCGGTACTGTCGTTGAGGTGCTGGGCGACCATA
>PYVG01000023.1 GCA_003030745.1 Pseudidiomarina aestuarii
CTGAACGCTGCGGTTTGAGAAGGGTTCCATTCAAGCTCTCTCTTCGCTTCACCTAATGCAGTAAAGATCCTATCTACAGTGATTCTTCGGTTATCACCATCAGAAAAAGTGTTTCGTAAGCAATCCGCAGCAACAATCCATCCATGCTCGGGGTTGTGCTCGAGTTCATACCACAATCTATCATTTATTGATTCTAACATCTGTACTCTATCCTCAAGGTATCCAGGCTTAGAATGAACGACTGATTTAGACATAGCTGAAGAAGCTTCGATTAAATCTTGAATTGTAATATTGCCTCTAAATCTTGCTCTAGTAAGAGTGCTTTTTGCTAATATTTCATACCACTTATCAACTTTACTATTAGTCATTTCAATCGCCGCATTTGCGCACTCGATTGAACCTAAAGGATTCTTTAGTTCTTTCTCACATTGATACCAAATATCAAAAGCGAGCTCCTTTTTTTGTCCTTTGAGGATAGATTCTTTTATGATTAAGCGCGCTTCCTCGTATTTACCGGGAGTGTATGATATCAAGCATCTGGCTTTCATTAAGAGTAGATCAGGATTGGATTTATAGTGATTTAGCTGCTTTTGAACAGTGTCAACTGCTTCTGGAATTCTTCCATCTTTAATAAGAGCTAAGGATTGATTGATTGCAGCACCAATTAATCTGGTATTTCCTTTTTTTCGAGATGTTGACAGTCCGTTTTGTTCTTTAACAAGCTTTTTGAGTTTCTGAAAATCTAGTGCAAAACTTTGGGGACGTTCAGAGACAATCAGAGAAGTCGTACTTGAAATTGAAAATCGCTTTTCGGATTCAATAATCTTTGGTTCATTTACGATGAACAAAGATTCCAGTTCTTCGATAGCATCTTCTAATTTATTTCCTCCAAATCGAAGAACATTTTTTAACTCGCTAAATGACGCCGTGTTGAAATAAAATAAAGTCAATAATGTTCGCTTAGCATTTGGAGATAGCGAATCTAATTCCTTCTTAAGTACAGCCTCTCGTGCATCTACACCGGATTGTCCTTTCCATTCGGCTAATGCCTCAGTCAAGCTTTTGAACTTTGTAATTCGGAGAACTGACTCGGTTAAAAGTGGTGAACCATCGGTGTCTCTATGAATTTTTTTATACAAGCTTTTATTTAAACTTATTTGAAGTCGATGCCTTTTAACTAAGATATCGACATATTCTGCGTGTTCGAGCTCTGGTAGCCCGGGAACTTCAATAAGAATATCACTTGAGAATCCATGTTTGTGTCGAGTGGTAATGAGAAATCTTACCTCTCGACAACCGAGTTGTCTGCATGTATCAATAAGCCTTTTTTGTTCTGAGTCCTCGAGCGAATCAACATTATCGACTACAACAATCGACGGAATGAGCTGCATGTTTGATTTTAATAGCTTCTTCAGTCCCGAAACTGATAACTGAGCTATTTCTTCGTCTACTTGAGCAAAGTGATCGCAAAGACATTGTAAAAAACTTTCATTATCTTGAAAATCTGATTGACTCAGCTCTATATACCTTCCTTCGTGAGGACTGAATTGTTTTTCTTTTAAGGACAGCCATAAAAGCCGTTCAAATGGCTTTGGAGGATTGTTGATAATCTGTTGAGAGAACTCGTATGCAATCGATGTCTTTCCTTTCCCTCCCTCGCCAGATAAAACGCGCGTATATTCAAATTCGTCACCGAGCCACTTCCATAGCTCAGATAGTACGTTGTCTCGACCGATAAATTTTGGACATATCATATCTTTTGAAGGGAGATTATGGTCGATCGACAATGTCTGTTCGACATTGTTTAAATTTCTCGCAGAAAATAGAAAAGTAAAATGCGATGCAGTTGTTGCGGCCATACATTGATCTTGCTGTCGAAAATATGTTGTGTCCCTCTGAAAAATGGGCTTATTCCTCTTATGAGGACCATCCTTCAAAAAGGATAGAGGCTCCGAACCATTTTGTCTTTTCGGTATGTAAAGTAGGCCAATCTCATGCTTTTGCTCGCCAACAAAAATCTGATGTTTTGATATATGCACATCGATGGGAGATCCAGTGTAATCGACGATTTTATCGCGCAAGGTTGCTATCCGAAGTCGAGAACTGTCAAATCCACATGGCACAAACAGCGCATCAGTCTCGACTTCTTCTACTCCGAACAACAAGTAGCCCCCATATGTGTTATGAAAGCTTACGATTTGTAGTACCGTTTTTGCTAAAGCTTCGCTCGTTTCAGCTACAGTCTGTTTGTAATCCCAAAGTCGCCCTTCATGTGGAAAAAAGTTTTTTCCATCAAATAACGTATTAATCGTTGCGTCACTGATGTCACCGACATCAACGAGTTCGCTTATTCTATTATTAATTTCTGATATGGAGGTCATTCTATTATCGCCGAATCTATTTAACGTTTAGATAACACATTAGCATCAGGATCACTCATTTACATTAATTAATTATTGAAGATATATCTATTATATTTTGCGACTGTAAAACTTAAGAATATATAATCTCAACGCTCTATAAAAGAGTCAGAGAATTAATATTAAGTGTTTATAAAGCATTCTATAACCCTAGTAGTTAGGTTTAAGGGGCTTGCATGATCTGTTCATCCCGTGAGGTCCTATTTGAGTTAGGAAAAAATCGACAAGACATGTGACTAATAGAGGTAAGCACTAATGCAAGCAAAGCGTTAGCAGAGCTCCAGTAAGCCAAGCTACGAAGTCCTTGCAAGCCACGCAAAAGTAAGCGAAAGTTTTGTGTAATAGCTTGATAAGGATTTCGCATGACTGACACCACACCCACACCAAAACCGCCATTCATTGTCGACTTCTGGGAGACGGTGTTTCGTTGGCTCGGTAAGGTGTCGTTGTTTACTTTGGTGCGGAAGGTGTTTAAGAGCACGCATGGCAGCGGCCGCTTTGTAGATGCTTGGGCGCTGAGTCATGTGTTCTTGTCCATTGCATCGGTGCCGTTGGTGCTTTATATCCCATCGGTGTGGGTGGGCGGTGTCATTGCAGGTTATGCGTTTCTGCGAGTGTTCGAAGTGGTCGTTTACCAGATGAACGTCTTGCTCTTCGACGAATACCGCGCCAAACGAGCCGGCAAGCCCTATGCACTGCATGGCTACCGCCGCATGATTCTGCTCCTCATCCAAAACTACTTCGAAATTATCTTCTGGTTTGCGGCGCAATACGCGTTCTTCAGCCAAATCTTCGACTTCACCGTACCCGGCTCCAACGAAAGCGTACTTGGCGCTGTGTATACTAGCTTCGTGGTCATGACCAGCTTCGGCTTCTACAACGTCACCCCACTGAGCGTCCTCGCCTACACTATCGTCATCGCCCAAGCCGTCATTGGCCTCTTCATGACACTCCTCAGCCTAGCCCGCTTCATCGGCCTCATCCCCAACCCCGAAACCATGGACCAAACCGAAAAAACCTGACTCCAGAACTTTTAGAAACAGTTGAATCGAGATTGTTGGAGAAAATCTCACTACAAATTAAGTCGATTTTGGGATGCACAAAGGAACTGATTCCCTTATATTGAATTTATAAAAACCTTGGAATAAGGCACAACTGCGTTGAGCAACCAACTAAGCATCAAAGCCCTCAAGCTAATCAACTATCGTTGCTTTGAACAACTAGACGTTACGTTCGATGAGCGTATGACCGTATTAATTGGTTCAAATGGTGGTGGTAAGTCAGCCATTCTTGATGCTATTGCCATTGCATTTGGTCCTTTCATTGGTGCGTTTGATGAAAGCGTTGGCAAGCACTTTAGTAGCAGTGACATTCGACTCAGTAAGGTTCGAAATACCGAATCTAAGGAAATGGAGTACGCCGATGGCGGGGTTGAGTTGGTCGCAAAGGGCTGCGTTCCCGGTGCGTTTGCCAATAGCTTTGAGTTGAATGATACCTGGAGCAGACGGCTTGTTAGCCCCAAAAACAGCAAAACGACCATCAAAGATTCTAAAGATCTCATCGAATATGGAAAATCTTTACAGTCAGGCGTCAAAGGCGGTAGTGCTGAAGTTGTGCTCCCGCTAGTTGCTTATTATGGGACTGGACGATTGTGGCATCAGCGTCATCATTCCGATCGGAAGCTCTCACGCACCTCGCGCACCATTGGCTACGCCGACTGTCTCGATCCTGCCTCTAGCTATAAGTTGTTTTCAAATTGGTTTGAGTACTGGTCGATAAACGCCCAGAACGAACGACTGAAAGCGTTTGAAAAATCTAACCAATTGATTCGTAGTGAGTTCGATGACTTTATTGTATCGGTTTCGGGAGCAGTCGATACCTGTCTGGATATCTCTGGTTGGAGCAATATTAGTTATTCGCTGTCGGCACAGGAAATCGTTGTGCGTCATGATCAGTTTGGCGAGTTGCCAGTAAAGATGTTGAGCGACGGAATTCGCAATATGATTGGTATGGTTGCGGATATTGCGTTCCGCTCAACCAAACTCAACCCACAATTGGGTTCTGAGGCAGCCTTGAAGACGCCAGGTATTGTACTAATTGACGAAGTAGACATGCATCTTCATCCAGAATGGCAACAAGTTGTACTCACTAATCTCCGAAAGGCGTTCCCGAATATGCAGTTTATTGTCACGACGCACAGCCCACAGGTATTGAGTTCAGTTCGAAAAGAGAATATTCGCGTGCTCGGTCGAAATAGTGATGGCACTGCAATTGCCGAGCCTCCGATTGACGACACCTATGGACGTGAGAGTAACTTAGTCATGCATCGAGCTATGGATGTCGATCCTAGTCCACCCTTTGCGGAAAAGAGGGACTTGGAGCGTCTTATCAACTTAATCGATAGTGGGCTTTATGACAGCGAGGAAGTGAAGGCCCTTTTCGATAAACTAAAGCAAAGTTTAGGGGCATCACACCCTCAAATTACTCAACTTGAGAGGAGTATTCACCGGCAGGAGGCTTTGAAGAAACTGTGAGATATATAACGAAAGGACTCGTTCACCATCATCAATTATCGAATGCAGCGACGCTGCCACCAAGTACATCGGCCGAAGCGACCTCACGCTGGAGCTCTCTGAATCGCAAAGACAGCTTGCTAAAGACACTCGTGCGAGAGCAATTTGGTTTGTGTTGTTACAGTGAGACAGACGGCACAACCATCGGCTTTCATATCGAGCATATCGAAAATAAAAGTCAAAATCCGAGCAGGACGTTTGACTACAATAATCTTGCAGCATCTGCGTTTGATAGCGCGCATGGGCTTAAAACAACACCTGCTGATCTTGTTTTCGGTGGTCATGCTCGTGGCAAATCGACAAACGTCGACATGACTCAGTTTATTCATCCCCACATGCCGGACTGTGCGAGTTATTTCGTCTACCTGCAAGATGGACGGGTAGTGGCTAATCTGCATAAAACTTCTACTGAGCAGTCTTGCGCCACATACACAATTGATTTGCTAAATTTGAACAGCCCGCTATTGGTTAGTAAGCGCCGAGAATACTGGGCTGAACTCGAAACTTGGTTTGCGACACATTTAGTTCATGGCTCAGTTGACGATCTCGCGAGCGTTTGTCTATTGCCCACCGGGAATAAGCTTTACCCCTTTTTCAGCCTAACCCATCAATTTTTTGGACCGCTTTCCGCTCGTGTCATCAGAGCTTCTGGGGTTCCGGGCTTATAGAGCGCTGAGAACCATCGTTTTTTCATATCTGATGCAGCTAAGCACAACTTTTAAAGTCCGCACTAAATACATTCCTCCTAATAGTTCTTCGTAGCAATCGTCGCCAACCTCACGACACTCAGGTGTAACCCAGTTGAGCGAATTTGTCGGCTCAAGTTGACGTTTTATGTCCTTGTATGGATGAGGTGACAGCGTAGTATCGGGTGAACTATTACTCATAAAAACGATAAAAATAACAGAGGATGCCCAAAATGAGTCACCGAAATCATACTTTGACCGCCTGTGCGGCTGCGGTACTCGCCACCCTAACCAGCTCAGCTGTGTTGGCGCAGCAATCCGAAAGCGAAACCGAGACCCAGGAAGAACAACGTAAATCAATTGAAGTCATTGAGGTTACAGCAACGCACCGAACCGAGAATCTGCAACAGGTGCCTATTGCCATTACGGCACTCTCTAGTGATGAGTTGCAAGACATGCAGGTCGAAAACTTGGGCGATTTGCAAAGCTACGTGCCTAATTTAAGTTTGCATGTTGGCGATGCTTCGAACGCTGTTGTTTATTTGCAGGGCGTGGGGCAGATTGACTCCATTTCATTTAATGACCCCGGCGTTGGGATCTATTTGGATGATGTTTATCTGGGGCGCGTACAGGGCTCTTTCCTTGATGTCATTGATCCTCAACAAATTGAAGTGTTACGCGGACCTCAAGGAACATTGTATGGGCGCAACACCATTGGTGGCGCAGTAAAATTCACCAGTGCAATGCCAAGTGATTACACCGAAGGCTATACCGATGTCACCCTGGGAAATTATGGCCTACGCAGTTTAAAAGCCGGTTTCACTGGGGCACTGATTGACAATGTACTGGCCGCGCGAGTTGCCGTGGCGGGCACCAGCCGTGATGGTTACGCTGATAATGTCTTCGACGGTGGTGAGGACTATGATAAGAAATCGCAAGCTTATCGGCTGTCGCTACTCTATCGCCCCACCACTGATTTCACTGCGTATTTGGTCATTGATGGCTCAGAAAATAACCCTGACCGCTCCCGCACGCCACACCGCGAAACCGCCATTTATTCACTCAGCCAAGGTGGCTTTCGTGAGCCAACCGATGACCCCTTCACAGTCAATGCCAACTACAATGACCTCGAGTCGTTAGAAACATCTGGGGTGGCACTTACACTAACGTATGAGGCGGGTGCGCATACCTTTAAATCAATATCCGCGCGGCGTGACATGAGTTACCGCACGCATCTGGATCTTGATGGAACACCCGATAGTTCTTTTGGCATTTACAACTTTGAAGAACAAGACCAATTTAGCCAAGAGTTCCAGTGGCTCTATGCCAATGATTCGGTATCCGTTGTATCAGGTCTTTACTATTTTAACGAAGATGACTGGAGTTTTGGTGGTGCGGTGGCGCCGGAGTTCTTTGTGCCTCTGGGCGGTGACGTGTACTTCCCATTCCCAGTGGTAAACGCAGGTGAACGTGTGCAAGAGGTGACCAGCAAGGCGTTATTCAGTAACGCTACATTCTCAATTTCTGAGCGTATGAACCTGACAATAGGCGCGCGGATCACACAAGAAGAAAAGCATATGGTGAACAAGGGCGAAGAGTTCGCAGGCACCGGTATCACGACCGCGGAGGAGATGGAAGCAGCTTTCGGTACCGGATTAGGTTATGGCGAGACCGGCTTTGTTGCCGAGCAAGACTGGACGGAATTTTCGCCGAAAGTTGCAGTGGATTACCAGTGGTCGGATCGAACCATGGTGTACGCCAGCGCGAGTAAAGGCTTCAAGAGTGGTGGCTTCAATGGTCGTTTGACTTCATTTCCGCAACCTTTTGAGCCTGAGGAGTTGTGGAGTTACGAAATCGGCTCGAAGTCGTTGCTCGCCGATAACAATGTGCGTCTTAACCTGGCCGCTTTCTACAACGACTACGAGAATTTCCAACTGAGTCGGTTCTCCATTGACCCAGACACGGGAGCATTTCTGTCGCTGTTCGAAAATACCGGTAAAGCCACGATCTACGGTGCTGAAATGGAGCTGCAGGCGGTCGTTTCGGACCAGTTGACGGTTGATATGAATGCCGCGTACTTGGGCGGTGGTTACGATGAGTTAATTGGTGATTTCGAGCAAGAGGTCAGTGACCAACGAGAACTGGTAAATGCGCCGAAATGGTCGGGGCGTATTGGCGCAACCTACTGGTTGGCTGAATACAAGCATGGTGATGTGAGTTTTCAGGCAGGTGTCAGTTACCGCTCAAAAACTTACTTAACGGTGAGCAGCAGCGAGATATTAGCGCAAGACGGTTACAGTCTGTTGGATGCGTCGTTGCGTTATGATTCCGCTGATGGACGCTGGCAGGCCAGTTTGTTCGGTAAAAACTTGACCAATAAAGAATATCGCGAGCACGCCTTTGATTTGAGTGCTTCACCTGGAGTTCAGCTCGGTTACTACGGAGCACCACGCACTGTGGGAATAAACATTCGCTACAACTTTTAATTTTAACGATGAAACGAGGCTGGGTGGTTAGAGGTGTGTGCAATGATGTTAGATAAGGAAACGGCAGCGCTGGTTGCAGCTATGAACGCTGCTCAGTCCGACCTTCATGATCAGGATATTTCTCTACAGGATGCGCGTTTAGGCGCTCGCGAGATGTTTCTGTCACTTGCCGGAGAAGCCCCGGCTGACGTGGATGTTACGGAGCTCGATGTGGTATATGACGGTGCTGGCGTATCCGTTAGCGTGCCGGTTAGAAGCTACCGTCCGAGTTCGGCTGGAGCCGACGTTCTGCCCGCAGTTATTTTCTTTCATGGCGGCGGTTGGTCGTTAGGTGATCTGGACTGCTATGACACCTTGATGCGTGATCTGTGTTATCGCACTGGTGTGCAATTTTTTAGCGTGGGGTATCGTTTAGCGCCAGAACATAAGTATCCTGCGGGTTTGAATGATTGCCTGGCGGCAGTGCGCTGGTTGCACGGTCATGCCGATCAGTATCATGTGGACGTCACGAAATTGGTTCTGATGGGGGATAGTGCCGGTGGGAATCTGGCTGTATCAGTTGCGCATCATTTGGCGGATGAGCCAATCGCAATTACTGCTCTGCATTTGATTTACCCGGTGCTCGATGTGTATTCGCCACACCAGCAGTATGCGTCACGCGTGCAGTTTGGTGACGGTGATTTGCTGCTGAGTCGAGAGGCAATTGCGAACACGGCTGTGTATTACGCCGCTGATCCGAGTCAGGTGCACAACGTCGATGTGTCGCCAATGGCATTGCCGGATGTGTCTCACTTGCCGGCGACGTCGATATTGGTAGCTGGCTACGATCCTCTGCATGACGAGGGCGCACAATTTGCCCAGCGCTTGTTGGCGGCTGGGCGATTGCGTCACTACAGCTGTTTCGCCAGCACCATTCACGCGTTTTTCTCGTTTGGTACGTTGCCGGTAGCACAACGAGCCCGCCAGCTTGTGGCAACGCAACTGCGTGCCGACCTGGCGCTTTGACCTTTTGACCTTTGGATAAAAATCGTTATGCTCTTTACTTGTTTGCGAACAAAATTAGAGCACAAAATTGTGAACGCCGATGTTCTAAATACCATGTTGCAGTCTGCTCAACTGTCGTTAGCTGACTTGCTTGAACAACTCGACATGTCACGCGAGACCACCGTTGATGAGCTCACGCTTGTCGACGTGCTGCGGTTACTTGAGCAATATGCGATTGCGGTTCATGATGAGTCGTGGCATCTGTCGCAGCGCCCTTTGTTGCCGGGTACCAACGATTTTGTTCTAGCACAGTTACCCAAGTGTAAAACATTGCAGGACATGCTGGAGCAATTGGCGCAGTCGTATAACTTTATCCATGGTGGCAACTACAACCGGGTTGAGGTTCGTCAGCGGACCTTGGTGTATGTTGTTGATGACGCTGACTTTCCTTATCAACGCGAAAACAAAAGCGACTATATTAGTTTTAACCTGAACTGTGTGCTGATGTACATTCACGGTATTGTCTGCACCTTGCTGGAGCAAACGGTGCCGCTAGTAAAAGTAGAGACGAAATCGACTCCAACTCTCGCCAACCCCTTATTCAGCGAGTTTTGTGAAACCGCCATTCGCTATGAAAGCAATGTGTATGCATTGCATTTTCCACTAGAAATGGCGACAACTGAGCTTCGTTGGCCCGCTGATCAAGTGCTCACATCGGCGCAGGTCTATCAGGAATTACAGCAGCGGTTACACTCGTCACAAGACCTGCCAGGCTCCCGCTTTTTGCAGCGCGTGCGCACGGAGGTGGCGAATGGCACAACGTCACAAGAGCAATTGGCGAGTCAACTCGGCTGCAGTGTCGCAACCCTCAGACGCAAGCTGGCCGCCCATTCGACGTCTTTCCGAAAAGTGCGCGAACATGTCTTAAACCAACGCGCTAAAACACTCCTCGCCCAAGGTTTAACATTAGAATCCATAGCCTTACAGCTCGGCTTTTCCGACAGCCGCAGCTTTAGCCGCGCATTCAAAGCGTGGAACGGCCACTCCCCCAACAGCCACTAACATCTTACCCGAACGCTAGAATGTTAGCGGATAAAGCCGCGAGCGCGGAGTAGGGCAACGACTTGTTGAGCCGCTTCGAGTACCTCGAGTTCTGTGGTTTCGATGTGTAAGTCTGGCTCTTGCGGAGCCTCGTACGGCGAGGTGATGCCAGTGAAGTCTGGAATTTCTCCCGCCGCCGCGCGAGCATACAGGCCTTTCGGGTCTCGCTCTGCACACACATTTAATGGCGTATCCACGAATACTTCAATAAATTCCCCAGCACCCAGCATGTCGCGCACCGCGGCACGGTCTGCCTGAAACGGTGAGATAAAGGCTGAGAGCACAATCAATCCGGCATCCACTAGCGTTCGAGCGACTGAACCTGCACGGCGGATATTTTCCGCTCGATCTTCCGGACTAAAGCCCAAGTCGGCGCACAGCCCATTGCGCATCACATCGCCATCTAATACCAGCGTATGATTCCCGTTCTGCAGTAATAGCTCTTCGACTGCGTTAGCTAGGGTCGATTTTCCCGCCCCGGATAATCCTGTAAACCAGACCACCGCCGGCTTTTGCTGTTTCAGCAGGGCGCGGCGTGCAGGCGTGACCTGATGGTCGTGCCAATTCACATCTCCAGCGGTAACCAAGCCCGCCGACGCCTCTGCCAACGGCTGTGCCACCATACCTGCGGCAACGGTCGCATTACTGCGCTTATCAATGACAACAAAGGCACCGGTTTTGCGGTTCACTTTGTATTTGTCGAACACCACGGTTTCACTCAGCACCCAATCGGTCATGCCGACGTCGTTCAGTGCAAGGGTTTCTGCGCCTTGTTCTTGCAGCGTATTTACATCGAGGGTGTGCAGCACTTTTTCGCAGCGTGCGCTGACGGTTTTGGTGCCGAGTTTTACCCAGTACTCGCGGCCAGGTAGTAGGGTTTGTTCGTGCATCCACACCATGCGCGCTCTCAGCCGGTTACTCATATGTGGCAGGGCGTCCTTATCGACAATCAAGTCCCCCCGACTCACATCAATCTCATCGCTCAACACCAACGTCACCGCTTGCGGCGCGATAGCTTGTTCGAGCTCGCCGTCATAGGTGGTGATACTTTCTACGGTGCTTATGGTGCCTGCTGGCAGGGTGCGAATAGTATCGCCCCGCTTAATCGAGCCCGATACCACCGAGCCCGCATAACCACGCTTAACGAGTTCACCGCCCGGGCGCGTTACATATTGCACCGGGAAGCGGAAATCTTGCGTGTTCAGCGCACGGTCGATGGTCAGCGTTTCGAGATAATTCATCAACGTACGCCCACGAAACCACGGCATATTGGTGCTCTTTTGCACCACGTTGTCTCCGGTGAGCGCCACTACAGGTACGAAGTGAATATCGGGGATATCCAACTGGCCTGCGAGTTTCAGATAGTCGGCTTGAATCGCCTTGTAGCGCGCTTGGTTATAACCCACCAAGTCCATCTTATTCACCGCCACAATCACATGCTTAATACCGAGCAAACTGACGATATAGCTATGGCGTCGGGTTTGCGTGAGCACGCCTTTCTCGGCATCAATCAGAATAATGGCGAGATCACTGGTGCTGGCTCCGGTCGCCATATTGCGGGTGTATTGCTCATGCCCAGGCGTATCCGCAATAATGAACTTGCGCTTGTCGGTACTGAAATAGCGGTAGGCCACGTCTATGGTAATGCCTTGCTCGCGCTCGGCATGCAGACCATCCACCAGATGTGCAAAGTCATAGGATTCGTTGGTTTTGACAGCCTCGAGCTGGTCGGCAAAGGTCTTGTGGCTGTCATACAGCAGCCGGCCAATGAGGGTACTCTTGCCATCATCGACACTGCCACAAGTGATGAGGCGGAGTAGGCCTTTTTGCTCTTGTTTGGGGGCGGGGGCTGACGTTTGCGTGGCCATCAGAAGTACCCGTCCATTTTCTTGCGTTCCATGGAGCTGGCGGCGTCGTGGTCAATGGCTCGACCTTGGCGCTCGCTATGCGTGGCTTGCTGGGTTTCGCGGATAATGTCTTGGAGCGTGGTGGCACTGCTTTCCACCGCGCCACTGAGCGGGTAACAGCCGAGCGTACGGAAACGCACTTGCTTCAGTTGAGGCTGCTCGTCGGGGGCGAGTGGCAGGCGCTCGTCATCCACCGCAATCCACATGTTATTGCGCCAAATCACCGGGCGTTGCTTGGCAAAATACAGCGGCGGAATATCGATATTTTCTTGTTCGATGTATTGCCAGATATCGAGTTCAGTCCAATTACTCAGCGGAAACACCCGAATACTCTCGCCTTTGTGCACCTTGCTGTTATACAAATTCCATAGTTCCGGACGCTGATTCTTGGGGTCCCAGCGCTGCTGCTGATCACGAAACGAAAATACGCGCTCTTTCGCACGCGATTTCTCTTCATCACGCCGCGCCCCGCCAAAAGCCGCATCGAACTGATATTCCTTGAGCGCTTGCTTAAGGGCCTGCGTTTTCATCACGTCGGTATACACGGCACTGCTGTGCTCAAACGGACTCAGCTTATCGGGATGGGTATGAATCAACAGTTGATGCTGCTGCGCAATGGCATCACGAAACGCATACATTTCCTGAAACTTCCACAGCGTATCGATGTGCAACAACGGAAAGGGCAGTTTGCCGGGCGCAAACGCCTTCTTGGCCAGGTGCAACAGCACACTGGAATCCTTGCCAATGGAATACATCAGCACCGGCTTCTGAAATTCAGCCGCCACTTCTCGAAATATATGAATGGATTCAGCTTCCAACTGCTGTAGATGCGTCAGCATGTGGCTCTCTTGTTGTTCTTCTTCTACGGTAGAGTGTACCGCCTGCACCTTGCGCGGTCTAGAGCCTTGCGCGGCGCGGCGGGCGCGACGCGATATCGCCTACATGTTGTCAGCAGGCGCTGAAATTTTTGTGCGCACCTGCCGCATATTTGGAAATTGCTGCATCACATAAGCTGCATCAGCACCCCCACTTTTCCATATCTGACGCAGCTTAACACCCTTCCTCCAGCCCCTTCTGAACATACATACCGTTGCTGACTCGGCCTGCCGAGTTGAACTTTGAATCACGCATCATACATTGATCCACCAGTTCCCTGTTTGATTGTTTTTTAGGCTGCGGCTATCATAAGTGCTTACGTTTGAAAAATCTCGACACTTAATTGAGAGGTACTTTATGTCACGGAGTGAGGACGACATTACGACCTACACTTTTGATCTACCGCGAATGGAAGCCGCGGTGGAGGGGCATGATAGTGAGGAAGTGATTGAACTAGCTGGCGCGATGACACCAGAGGAAGTTCAGCGAAAATTAGAAACTATCTACTATCAAATGCAAAAGATAGAAGGTTAACGTGCAGTTAAAATGATAAGGGAATGATGTCATGGATCGACACGTCACCGTAAGTCACCAGTTTTTGAAAATTTATATCAACGCGAGTGAGCAACCACCACGTTGCTTTCCTTCCGAACTCTCGGATAAGCAAAAATTCAACCACTTCATTTCGAGTTTCCTTACGCATGGCTTTGGCAACGTAAACTTGTTTCCAGGAAGAATGAAGCCTTCAACGGATGTTGACAAAGACGACCCGATATTCTTAACCAAAGTGAACTATGCAAGGCAATATCACCTTTGGCACTACAAACCGACGCAGCTAAGTACCGAAATCGTGCGAATGATAGGTAAGGTAAAATTCTAGGTTGTTTTGCGAAAGTCTATTCTCACATTTAACCTAGGATGACTATTGCGATCATTTGGTTGGTGATTTTCATTTCCAAAACTGACTGATTTCCCTCTCTGTTGGAATATGACACTTAGCATCCTTTACATACGTCAGTCGCAACGCTAATTCTAAAGCATTTCCAGCCAGAGGATCCGGAGTCGCTTCGGGAACTTTACAAAGCGCTTTCCAAGTATGTTTGGTCATTGACGAGGGTATGACTATTAGATGCTTAATGTAACCATTCCAATGTTGGGTTACAGCTGCTGAGTGACCAACAGTTAACGTCCAGGTTGTTTGGCGGGAAAAACTCCTAAATGAACAGTACTTCCATGAATAGTCAATCCAGACCTAGATTTTCCTCTTAATACAATATTTCCTCGTCCATTCTGAATGCTGAACTCATAGCTAGCAGAAAGTAGCCACTCGTCTCTTGTTTCTAAATTGCAATGTATTCGCAACTCAGAATTTAGTTTTGTCTTGAAAACCCATTCACAACTATCAGTGTCGTAGTATAAACGGGCAACATTCTCAATTTCACAAACGATGAAACGACCAATTTTGCTTTGACCTGCCCAACTTCCCGGTGTGACGCGTGCAAAAATGCTACCACGGTTGTTAACCAAACCAATAAATCGAAACATATAGTTGATCAATTGTTTATTATCGTCCTTGGTCAATGTTTCCATGACAATATCGGACGGAAGTCGACAGTCGCACTTAGTTTGTTGTAATTCCGCTGCAAATTTTATATCTGCGGTTAAAATCCAAGCATGAAATTGCATAGCCGCGGAAAATACATGTTGGTCTGCCCGATTTATGTACCTACTGCGCGTCAAATCGGTTGACTTGACCGTAACTATATTCATGAATTTCACATATGCTCTGAGTACTTGAATTGGGTTGTAATCCAATTTAAGTTTTGTCTGGAGCGTATTGAGTATTCTACTGGCTTCCTCTTCAACTGATTTGTCGATCATAAGAGAGTAACCACTTTCTTGCAGCCACCGTACTGAAAAGCTCGCTGCACTCTGTTCAACAAAACAACCATTGAGTAGAACATTAGTATCTATTAAAACAATTCTTCCTAACTGATCTAAAGAGCGATGCATCGCCAAGGTCTCTCTTATGAGTATGATTGTTAACAGGAAAACTGCAGTTCTCAAGTTCATTTAAATTAAAACTAACATTGATACATTAAATAATCTTGATCCATCGTTTTTTCAGATACAACGTGGATTTCGGTGTAGGTTGATAATAACTATAAAAATAGTCAGTAAGAGATGCAAAGCAGGCACGAATCCTAGAGTCACAGTGAAGCCTTTCTGAGTTTTCTCTCTATCTAGCAGCTGCAGATCGACAGATTGTGTCGGGATATGCGCTATGATGTAAGATGCTTAATATCTTTGTGAGGAATTAGCACTATGCCATATGATTTGTCTACGCGCCTTGTTGTTGGTCTGGCATCTAGCGCTCTATTTGATTTGTCGGAATCAGATAAGATTTTTCGCGAGCGAGGAGAGGAGTATTACCGCGAGTATCAACGCTCGAAGCAAGATGAAGCGCTTGCACCTGGGGTCGCATTTCCGTTTATTCGCAGATTGCTGATGCTGAATCAACTCGTTCCAGACGATCCATTAGTAGAAGTTATATTACTTTCACGAAATGATCCTGATACCGGCTTGAGAGTTATGAATTCTATAGAACACCACAAGCTCGAGATTAGTCGGGCGGTATTCTTGCAAGGTCAATCTCCGCACAAATATATTCCCAGCTTTGATATTGAGTTGTTTCTGTCAGCGAATGGAGAAGATGTTTCGAGAGCAGTAAATGAAGGTTATCCAGCGGGTCAAATTTTACATGGTGACATTATAGATGACGTCGAAGATCCCGAATTGAGGATTGCTTTCGACTTTGATGGTGTCATCGCCGACGATGAAGCCGAAGCTGTATATAAAGGCTCGGGTGAATTGGCTGATTTCCATGACCATGAATCAAAGATGGCCAACATTACTCACAATCCTGGTCCGCTGAAAGATTTTTTGCAACGTGTGTCCCACATACAGAAGATTGAGGTAGCTAAAAAGGCTGAAGATCCAAGTTACACGCCGATGCTCAATATTGCTATTGTAACCGCCCGAAATGCACCGTCCCATAAGAGAGTAATCAATACCATGCGTGAATGGGATATTATGGTGAACGAGGCTTTTTTTATGGGCGGTGTCGACAAGTCACGGGTGCTAGATATCTTGAAGCCTCACATCTTTTTTGACGATCAAAAGTTACACTTGAAAAAGCCGTCAAAAACTTTGCCATCCGTTCACATACCTTTCGGCATCGCAAACATTTAGGTCTGTTATTTAGCCATACGAAATATTTTCAGATACTGCGGGGTATGTTTGCGAATGAACGCGAGTCTTGCTCTCCAATTGACTAATTTTCATCTCAAGAAAATGTATGAAGGCATCGATTTCGAACAAGCTTGCTGAAACTATCCTCTCGACGGGAATTACGATTTCAAATTGATTAAATAGCTGCGAAATGTCTGGGTTCTGCTTTAATACTTCTGTGTAGTGCCTTTCATAGTGCTCCTTTAGTTTTAACTCGAGAGTTTGTTCGTCTTGATAACCACTGTGCATCGGTATAATTGAAACGTTAGAACAAACGCCCATAGTTAAATCGCAGCGAGCAATGTTTCCGATGTAAACCTTTCTGTTATCGAGAACTAGGCGCACTAGTAGGCGTTTAGTCTCTAAGTCGTCACTTTGATCAGAACCTGAAATTGAGGGTTCTACATTGCGCATTTCTAACGCATCTAGCAAAAAGAGCTCCAGCTCATCATTCACTAGCGGACGGATAAGTTGGGCAGGATTGTTTCGAAACGACCAAACCTGCCACCATTGAATTGCAATTCGAATCACTAACATTATTAAAGTCGAAATACCCGCAACTACCAGTGCGTTACTGACTGTATAGTGAGGTACGAGTCCATTCAGCCATCTACTTTGTTCTAGAATTGTGGAGTCGAGGCCGTAACGCAACGTTGTGGCTAATGCGAAATAAATTAAGAGACCACCTATCAACAAGCATGAACCTTCAACGGCGAGTTTGAGCGCTAATTTTGATGGAGAGTAACGCTTCAGTTTTAGTCTACCTGATGGAGTGACGCTAAAGCTTATATATCCAAGTGTTGATATGAGGAGAATCAGTAGTGGGGTCAGAGTCATCCTTAACTCCTTTAGATACTCAAGAGGTCACATTAGACCACGAGTTCGAATCCATTTTTTGCTCAAGTAAGCGCAACTTGTCTTGCAACGACCTGATTTTGTCATCATTTGTAGGTGAAATAGCATCTACAATTTGACGACGAGTAGATTCGTCGGCCAAATCAATCGCCAATGAGCCGTCTTTGTTTATTTTGACACGCATATTCGTGTTCTTGGACATAGTTGCTGCTCCACCCTCGGATCCTAAATTTAGTGTAATAGTAAATCATAGATACAGCAAAACTCATTTACACCTGCATTTGGATTACAAAATCGCTCAGAAGTCGAAGATTTCGCCGAGCAGGCTCTTTTTCTTATACTTTTTGTGGCCGTAACCTTGGTTGTAGCCTGGGTGATGGCCATGTTGCTGGGGCTGCTGTGGTGGGGCGGGCTGCGGTGCCGCTTGCTGCGGACCAGCGGAGCGCTCGATGATCTTGTCGAGCTCGCCACGATCAAGCCACACGCCGCGACAACTCGGACAATAGTCAATCTCGATGCCTTGACGATCTGTCATCATCAGCTTCTCTTCCGGACATACAGGGCATTTCATAGCACAACCTCATTTCAGAACGATACAACCTAGACCTCAGCGCCGCCGCGAAGTTCCGCTGCTGTTTGCTGCCTGCGGCTGGTTTAGCTCGTGCATCTGCGCGAGCAACACGCCAAAGTGCACCGCTCGCTGCTGGCGGGTGGATGAGGCCAACTCGCGAACGCGCTCGAGGTCACCGCGCCGCCCATACAGGCTTGCGTAGTATGCCGCTTGAGCGAGGATATCGGTGGTCGATCGATTGTTCTTGTTCTGTGGGGATGCCGCAGTTTCAAGCATTCGCTCCATGTAGGTAGAAATATCGTTGCCCGCTGCAACATTATGCTCAATCAGACCCGCGAGTAACTCCATCTGAACGTATTGAGACATTGCTGAAAACGCGAGTTTATCGAGTTGTTCAATGGTATCCCAGCGCTTTAGTGCCTGCAGAGAGCGAAGCATACTGCGCAAATAGCCTTTGTCTCGGTCTACGTCGAAATTGCCACTGCGTAATGCTTGCAACGCAGCATCAGTTTTGCCAGTCGTGGCTGCTTTGCGAAAATCATTATCGTCTTTATTGATGACTAATTGATTCTGTACCCCCGGGCTCGTAATGCTGTTCCGTACCTCCTCTGCAACGGTATAAATGCCCAGCCATGCCATGGTCTGGCCGTAGTAGAGTTTCTTGTAATCCGTCTCTGTATTTTTCT
>PYVG01000024.1 GCA_003030745.1 Pseudidiomarina aestuarii
TCAGAACGGAGTCCCGTTTCAACTAAAGCTCGGTGAGTTCGCATCACCATCGACATCATGTTCGTTGAGTCTGTATCCACAAAGAAGCGGCAAGACGTTTGCCGACACTCCAAATTGCGGAAATTATAATCACGCAACATTTCGTGAGTGATAAAGAGATCGTCAACTTGTCGAGTCAGTGCGGCATCTTCAGCGCCATCATCGGCAAAGTCGGCGACCGGGTCACGCTGCTGATTCCATTCGTCATCGAGGGGATGACTCGGTAATTCAGTTTGTTCAGATTTGAGACGTTTACCTGCTGCACGCAGATCCGCAATTTCCGCCTCTAGATCGGCAATGTTGGCTTTGATTTGATCATACTCTGCTTGATAGGGAGTGCTCGATGCGCTTGCAACACTGGAGTCTCGGTTGACTTCAGTCTGGGTGGTGGCTTGCTGCAGGGGATTGCTGGTTGTAGATGATTGCCAATATTGGTAACCAGCCACTGCAACACAGATGATACCGATAAGATGGAGACTGATCAGAAGATAACGATTCATGATTAGTTGCCCAATCTGCGACCAAACGAAATATGTACTTCGCTAGAGTCATATTTACTGTGAAGCCAACGTTGTCTGCCGGCGTTTGGTTGGTTTGATACGGCATTTTGGAAGGCGCGCTCAATGGCTCTTTTTTCCGAATATTGGTTGGTGCCAAAGTGAATATTACAGGTCATTTTCAGGCAACTAATCCGTTCAAAGGTTTCGGCAGCCACCGGCTCAGCAAGCATGGCTGCAACTTCGGTCTGCTCAGCTTCAAAATCCCAGTCCGCGAAGCGGCTATCGGGTGCGTATAGTTCCGCGAACGTAGTGTCATAACCGAGTAGGTAGCTCATGGCCGATTTAGGTACTGCCTTACCCTGCGCAAGTTCATCTTGCAGGAGTTCGCGTCGTTGGTCGTTCGTCATAGCCGTGAACGCTTCTACGTCGATAGTCGCATGTTCCGAACTGGCTTGTAGTTCGTCACGAACGCTTTTCAGTTCAGCGAGGAGCTCATAGAGCTGCGCGATCGAATGACTGGAGTCAGCAGATTGCAGCGGATTTCTTACAAGCTGCTCAGGTGTGGACTCAAGCACTGGGTCGTTGGTTGCTGATACGGCTTGCTCGGACGGTTGACTGGCAGCCGACCAGAGAACATAGCTCAGTGCGATATAGAAAACGAAGACTGCTAAATGGATGAAGCGAGTCATGTGCGGCAATGTCCTTGTTGCTCAATCAACCCAGTTGTAAAGGTTCTGTTAACAGCACTTTAACTGGTCTAAATGGACTGCGCAATACGTAGGTAATGGGACATTTGACAGGAAACCGGCACTCACGCATGCTGAGTGCACATAACAAGAGGATGGAAGCCCCACATGACCTACATGCACGACACCATCGAGCAGTTAAAGCAAACCAGCCCAGCTCAATCAGAGTTTTATCAAGCCGTAGAAGAAGTTTTAGAATCCATTGAACCCCTCCTAGAAAGTGACCCACGCTATCGAGAGCATGCCATTATTGAGCGTCTTGTAGAGCCGGAACGCCAGATTATGTTTCGCGTTCCTTGGCTAGACGATAACGGCAAGATTCAAGTCAATAAAGGCTATCGCATTGAATTTAACTCAGCATTGGGCCCATACAAAGGCGGCTTGCGTTTTCACAAGAGTGTGAACGGCAGCATTGTGAAGTTTCTTGGTTTTGAGCAGATCTTTAAAAACGCGCTAACAGGCCTAGCAATCGGCGGTGGCAAAGGTGGTTCAAACTTCGATCCTAAGGGTAAATCACAACAAGAAATCATGCGGTTCTGTCAGTCATTTATGACTGAGCTGTATCGTCATATTGGTCCGACAACGGATGTGCCGGCAGGCGATATCGGAGTGGGGACTCGCGAAATTGGCTATCTATTCGGTCAGTATAAACGCATCGTGAACCGCTTTGATGGCGTGTTAACTGGAAAGGGCTCATTGTGGGGCGGCTCTGAAGTGCGTACGCAAGCGACTGGTTATGGTGCAGTTTACTTTGCTAAATACATGATGGAAGACCGTGATTTCGAAATTAAAGGCAAGCGCTGTTTAGTATCGGGCTCTGGTAACGTGGCTATCTACACAATGGAAAAGCTAATCGAACTTGGTGCTGTTCCGGTTGCGTGTAGTGACTCCAGCGGCACTATTTATCATAAAGATGGCATTGACTTAGATACCATCAAAGAACTCAAAGAAGCGGGTAGCGAGCGGCTTGAAAAGTATCTAGAGAAGCACAGTAAAGCCGAATACACTCCGCGTGATGATTACCCCGATGATGGCGAGAAGATATGGCGCTATGCCGCTGATCTAGCGTTTCCCTGCGCGACCCAAAATGAGGTCTCCAAAGAAGATGCTGAAGCGCTCATTGAGAATGGCTGCAAAGGCGTAGTTGAAGGCGCCAATATGCCGTGTACAGCAGAAGCGGCAGATATTCTGTTGGAATCACGCATTGCTTATGCGCCAGGTAAAGCATCGAATGCGGGTGGCGTCGCCACGTCACAGTTGGAGATGGCGCAGAATTCCAGTATGCAGCGTTGGACCTTTGAGGAAGTCGACGAAAAATTGAAGACCATCATGTGCCAAATCTACAAATCGTCGCGCGACGCGGCCGAGGAATTTGGCGAGAAAGATAATCTCGTGGTTGGCGCGAACATAGCAGGTTTTCGTCGCGTTGCAGACGCGATGATTCAGCAAGGTGTCGTGTAACTAACGTGAGCCTTAAAAGTTCACAATAGTGCGATTACGGCCCTGATGTTTGGCCTCGTAAAGTGCCTGATCAGCAGCAGCGACTGCTTGTTCAGGCGCTTGATTGGGTTGCAAACTAGCGACACCAAAGCTCATTGTCGTGCGCTCGTTTGGAAACAGCTTCAACTCGGCTATCTGCTCGCGCAACTGTTCACAAATAGCGAATGCCTCGGTGGTCGAGGTGTTCGGTAGAATCAACATAAACTCCTCACCGCCCCAACGTCCAACAAAATCAGCTTCACGCACCTGTAGGCGCAGCAGCTGAGCAATCTGCTGTAGCACACGGTCACCTTGTAAATGCCCAAAGCGATCGTTAATGGTTTTAAAGTGATCAATGTCAGCTAGCACAATAGCGGCTTCATCAAAGTTATCGTTGTCTGAACGAGTAAATTGCGACAGCGTCGCGTCCAGACTCAAGCGATTGGCGAGGCCGGTCAATCTATCCGTATTCGACAACCGCTCCAGTTCATCATAGGCATCGGCACGAGACTTCTCGTAGTGTCGGAACAGAAACCAGTGGGCGGTGAAAACTTCGATAATATTCAACAAACTACCCAAGCCCATGGTCAGAGGCTGCGCTCGAGGAAGTTGATAGGCCATGAAGCCAATGGTGTAGCCAAACACAATGGCGGTATACCAGGCGCCGACTTTGCGGCCGAGTAAAAAGAAGACAATCGGGGGAATTACAGTCACCCACAGTACCGAGTAACTATTCCCGGTTACCAAGTGCATGAACATCATGACATTAAAGGTAATGGCTAAACACACGAGCCAAGAGGAGCGTCGTAATTGTCGATGGCGTTGGTGATAAACACCGATGAGCGCTGCTGCGACCAGGCTGATGTAGTTGAAAGCGGCGAGTTCATAGGCAGCAAAAACAACCACATTGAGTGTGCCAATAACGAACGAAAATACGCCAATAATCCAAAGGACACTCATGACCAAAGTGTATTGATGTCGATATGCTGTGCTGGCCATGTTGTTACTCCAATGTTTCCCGATAACTTGTTATATGTCATTCGCTTAGAATTGGGAAGCCAACATTAAAATATTTCGTTACATAACCTTTACAATTAAAAGTGGGGAAATTGTGACCTTTTTCGCAGATCGAGCATCTATACTCATAACGACAGCTGTTTTGTTGTCTGCCGATTGGAGGCATGATTATGCGACATCATACAAGTTTAAAACTGAGTGTCATTGCGTTGAGCTTGATGGCAGTGACCGGTTGCACATCTTCGTATGCAGCCCGTAGCGAAGTAGTTCGCTCCGAAACCACTCAAGTCGTGCGTGATGCGGCTTATTACGAAAACGCTACGGTCGATGAACTGTTGGCGCCGATTGCATTGTATCCAGATGCGTTACTTTCTCACATTCTGATTGCAGCGACCTATCCGTTGGAAGTGGTGCAAGCAGAGCGTTGGACGCAAGACTATGAGCACCTTGATGCGGACGCAGCGTTAACGGCAGTGGAATCGCAGCCGTGGGATCCCAGTGTGAAGGCACTGGTTGCTACGCCGGACGTATTGAAGCGAATGAGTGAAGATCTGGCGTGGACACAGGCTCTAGGCGAAGCTTTCTTAGCCGAAGAAGAGGCCGTGCTGGCCAGCATTCAGAGCCTGCGTCAGCAAGCGTATACAGCAGGTAATCTCGCGAGCGATGAACACATTAACGTGCAGCGCGAAGAGAAGACGATTGTGATTGAGACGGTTCGGCGTGAGGTGGTCTATGTGCCTTACTACGATAGCCGCTATGTCTATGGTGACTGGTGGTGGCGTAATCGCTCACCTGTTTACTGGCACTATCCTTCACTTCATGTGAGTGTGGGTTCTGGCATTTATTGGGGCATTAACTATCACGTTCCTAGTGCTTTCTATTTTAGTTCTTTCTATTGGCCTCAGCGTTATGTTGTGGTGCATCACCATCATTACCACAAACCGAAGCAGCGTTATCCAGAGCGTCGGCAAATTGTGCAGGATGGACGTCGCTGGCAACATGAAC
Source organism: Pseudidiomarina aestuarii (assembly GCA_003030745.1). The sequence goes on from PYVG01000024.1 coordinate 4,787, forward strand.
CCGAGCACCGTCGTGGGGTGAAGTTTAAGCGTCGCGACCTGCAGTGGGACGGACCAAAACGTCACGTTGTCGAACGTCGTGACCCAGCGGAGAATCGTACTGTGGAGCGCCGCAAGTTATCGACTGCGCCCACTGTGACCGAGAATCCTGGTAAGCGGTTGCCAACCCGCGATACTCGCGTAGCGGATGATCGCTTGCGTCAAGATGTGTTTGATATCACCGAGCAACCGGTTCGGACACAACGTCCAGCAGTACGCACACCGGAAGATGTCAGAACGCGTTTGGCACAGAAGCCGACTATTACTGAACAGCCCACGCGTGCGCGGCCACAGGTAAGTACTCCGTTGCCGAAGCAGCAACCGCTGTTTAAGCAGACACCGCAACCTCGTATTGCAGAGCCTGCAGTGCAGCCGCACGTTCGCAGTAGTCAGCCTGTATTGAGACAACAACCAACGCGTCCACCTGTAGTGTCGCAACCACGGGTATCGCAGCCACGGGTGTCACAGCCTAGCTACTCGCGACCAGCGGTTTCGCAGCCACGTGTTTCACAACCAAGTGTTCAGCCTGTGCAACCCGTGTCACGGCCTGCAGTGCGCTCGTCCCGGCCGCAGCAAGATATCGAATAGTGTGAAATCGATAGGCAATAAAAAACCCGGCGCAGTTTTCACTGGCCGGGTTTTTTCATGGGTAACGATTACTGTTTTGCCATATCCGCATGGAACTTGGCGAGAGACTCGACAACCTGCTGGTTGGGTAACTCAGCAAATGGCTGCTCGAGGAACTTAGTACCACGCATCTGAACCGAGATACGAGCTGCGTCCGGATTCAACATGGTTTGTTGATAGAAGGACTTAATATCCTCTAACGTCACGGCTTCAACCGCTGCAATAAGCTGTTGCTTGCTATCAAAGTCAAAACGCTCGCGATACCAATCATTGATCAACGGAGACACTTCTTCAGACATGTTCTTTGGTGGCTCTTTCAGTGAAACCAAAGCACTGGCTTTTAATTGTTCGAACTCTTCTTGAGTGAGCGCATTTAAACGCTCCTCATACTCACCTTTGAACGCATCGAAGCGTGCTTGCATGGTCGCAACGTCATTGACTGGGGTTTGAATATACATAGCAAAACCAGTGTATTCATCAATGGCTGTTGCGGTGCCACCGACAGCGTAAGCAAGTTGCTCTTCTGTACGTAACTTATCGAACGCGATGTTGCTGAAGTGCGCTGATAACACATTCCCCGCTGCTTGTGTTGCAAAACCTGGCTCTGGATGCACATGAACGTCAATCATACCAACGTCGGCGACATCAATATTTTCTTGCCAGACAATTCGCTGTTTCTCAGCTGGCGCGATAAAACGAGCACGGTCGTAGTCAGTCGACTGACGTTCGGCTGGCAGTGCAGCATCAACAACAGTCACGACGTTCTCAAGGTCAGAGATGGCGTAGTTACCAAATGCAAACACACGAATGTGATTGTTGCTCAACTGATCATTGGCGAAGGCTGTCAGGTCAGCAGGTTTCAGTGATTCTGCTGTTGCAATCAATTGCTCGGTGTTGAAGTTGCCTTCACGAATGAGTTTGTTGTATGCACCAAAGGCCTGATAGAACGGGAATTGTTTGCCTTGGTTTCGTAAGCCGCGAACAAAGCGATCGACGGCATTGGCAAAACTCTGTTCGTCAGCTTCGACAACTAGGTTGGCGATAGCTTCCTGCAGTAACACTGGTTGTTTGTCGGTGAAGCCAGACACACGTAAGGTCACGCCACTACCGGTATTGAAGTTAAATTGCATCCCTGCAACTGACGCTTCAGTACGCAATGCGCTTTGCTCTAGGTTGAACAGGTCACGCCAGAGGTCCAGCAATACTGCTGCTTTCACGTCTTCTTGAGCGCGACCATTGTTCATCGCAATTTCAAGAATACCGCGTGGTTGGTCAGCAAATAGTTGGCTCGGATAGTGCCATACTGTCATGCCTTCAGACTCCAGCACGATTTCTGGTTTGGCTTGTTCTTTCGCTTCAACCAAAGCAAAGTTTTCTGGCATCAAGCGGTTCACAGTTGGCAGATTAAACGCTAGCTGACCTTCTTGACCCCAACTTGCCATTTCTTCGGCGGTGATATCGACAACTTGATATTTACCGTCATAGAAATGCAGCTCACTGTCACTCGGCTCTTGTTTGCTCACATACCAAACGCGAAGACGCTCAGGAGTGAGTTGGTCTAATACAGCGTTGATAGCTTGCGCATCAAAGGCTTCATAAACATACGGAGCGGCAATGGCATAATTGGCAGGGACATTCTGCATAGATTCGGCCAAATTCGACACGTAGCTGAACTGATTCCCTTTTTCTAAGAACTGAAAACGGTTATTCAGGCTGGTTTTGATTTCAGCAAAGTACTTCTCATCGACACCTTCGGCACGAATTTTCTCGATGTATTGCATAATGGAAGCAATCATCATTTCGCGTTGTTGCATACCAGCATCGGTGAGCTCCAGCATGATGTTTAAGGTGCCGTAGTTACCGTAATCGGTTGGTGATGCATAAGCATTCAGGCTAGAAATCAGTCCCATCGCTTTCAGCGTATGGGCTGGTGTACCTTCCATTTCAGAACCAATCAAGTAGGTAATGAACTCGTTCGGCTTAACGCGGAACTGGTCACTATTGTCCTCAATAATAAATTCGAGGCGTACCTGTTTTACTTCTTCGTTCGGTACGTAGTGAATGCGCTTACCCGCAACTTGCTCGAAATCCAGAGCTGTAGTTACGGTTGGATCTTCGATATTCTTGTTTTCAATAGCGCTAAAGTGCTTCTTCGCTAAAGCTTCGAGTTCATCCAATGAACGGTTACTGATCATGGCCGCTTTCATAATATTGGCGGAGTAGTAGCGATTATAAAAATCGACGGTCTCAGTATGCAGGTTGCTATTTTCTTTATCGCCCAGTGACTCAAGGTTACCAATTAAGAAGCGATTCGCTGGGTGCTCACCGAGTAAGCCACGAGCTAAATTGTATTGACCAAAAAAGTCCATTTCACGGCGCATTGACCACTCGGCATTGACCGCATTCTTTTCTTTCTCAGTGTATTCAGGATAAAGCTTCGGCGCTTTGAAGAAGTCTGAGAAACGATCCAAGGCTTCGTCATAAGCATTGTTGTTTAGGCTGAACATGTAATTGGTGATATCAAGCCAAGTGTAGGCATTCTGGCTACCACCGTTGGCAGTCATAAACTCGCCATACTCGTTCGAATCAGGGTATTTCTCAGTTCCTAAGAATAACATGTGTTCTAAGTAGTGAGCCATACCTTGTTGCGTCATTGGGTCATGGAGGAGACCAACACTTACGCTCAGTGAAGCAGCTGATTTTTCCGTTGATGGATCAGAAATCAACATCACTTCTAAGCCGTTATCGAGCATTAACGTGCGATAGGCACGATCATCATTCGGGCTTTTCAGTACTTGGGTCGCCGCTTGTTGCTGAGCCGTTTGCTCAGTTGCGGCACTGGTTTGTTCATTGCTGGGACGGCTATCACAACCGGTCAGCAACAGTGCAGTGGCAACTGCACTCAGTAGAAAGAAGTTTTTCATGGTTTGTTGCTCTTATACTTTGAGGTTCAGAATTACGAATTGCTGAAAATAAATCCCCCGTATCATAGTTCGTAATGAGCGTAACATCTTTAAACACGACGAATTACTTTGTAACAAAGTATCAACTATTGTAAATCCATTAAAAATATGGGTTTATATAAAGATAATAAATCTTCTTGTAAAGATATGAGGTCGACATGGCAGAAGCAAAGACTAGTTCACGTATGGCAGTGAGTGCGATGCTCGAACAATGGCGTCAGCAACGCCCTGAGTTACCGATTCTCGAGGCGGGCTTAGTAGGCGTATTACTACGAGTGGGCAAACGGCTTGAGCAGATTGGTCTCGAGTCTCTCAAACCTTATGAGCTCGGCTGGTCTGAGCATGATCTTCTAGCAGCATTGCGCCGCCGCGGTTCTCCTTATTCTGCAACACCTGGTGAGTTATTGGACGAGTTATTTATTACTTCAGGAGCGCTGACAGCCTGTACCAATCGTTTGATAGCCCGTGGTTTGGTGTTTCGCGCTAAGAGCAAGAAGGACAGCCGCTCGCGTATTATTGCACTGACTACGGATGGCTTTCATTTCATCGATAAAGTCACCACTGAGCGGTTTCGCTTATGCGAAGAGCTGATGTCGGTTTATTCCGCGGATGACAAAAGCAAGCTGTTCGACCTAGCAGAGCAATTCTTAAAATCTTAGTTTTCCATGTTAAAAATATTTGACATAGCTAAAAGGAGATTCTAATCTACCCATGTTAAACAAATTTAACATTGAGGTGAGTCATGAGTTTCTCCGAAAAATCGGCGTGGGTAATGTTTCTGGTTCTGGCGGTTATTGGTGGCGGTTTTATTATTGATGTGGTTCAAGTGTCGTTGGCGATAGATGCAATCGCACCACCCATGATGGTCATCAAGTTTGTGGTGAGCATGATTTTTGTCAGCATTGTCGCGCAGGTTGTATTGGCGATAACATCATCTCGCGATGCGAATCGCCCCAAAGACGAGAGAGAACGCTCTATTGCACTGTGGTCCTCAGCTAAAGCGGGTTTTGTATTTGCCTTTGGCGTGATCACGAGTTTGGGACATTTTCTGTATTACGGTGACGGCAATCTATTGTTCTATATGGTGTTAGCATCTCTGATTATTAGCCAGCTACTTGAGTATGTATTGCAAATCATCGCGTTCCGTCGGGGTATTTAAAGGTGGCTACATTACCAATCACGAATTGCGTGCGTGAACTGCGTCAAGAACATGATGACATGACGCAGGCCGATTTGGGTGATGCAGTAGGGGTGACTCGACAAACTATTGCAGCCATTGAGCAACGGCGTTACTCGCCGTCGCTCGAGGTTGCGTTCCGAATTGCTCGGGTATTCAACCAGCCTCTAGAGGTTGTATTTCAGTTTGAGTCAGACGAGGGATCAGCCGGCTCCCACAACTGAATTGGATTTCCCTCAGGGTCGGCCAGCCGAGCGAAGCGACCATTGGGATAGACTTCGCTCTCTACCTCGACCTCAATGTCAGCTGCTCGCAATTGAGCGACCATCGCATCAAGGTCGCGCACTCGGAAATTAATCATCCACTGCTGATCGTCGTCGCCAAAATATTTGGTTTTCTGATTAAACACGCCATAGACAGTAGGTCCGGCAGTTTGCTGCCAGGGCTCTTCTTCGTATGTGGTTGGCGTTTGTTTAATACCTAAATGTTCTTCATACCAAGCAGCCAGCTGCGCCGGGTTCTCAGACTTGAAGAAGAATCCACCAATACCGTCCACTCTCTCTTTGGCCATGATAGCTGAACTCGCTAGTAGTAAAGCAATGATCAAATATATTCGCACTGGGGCTCCTGTAAATAGTGAATCGTGAACAGAGAATCGAAAAACGGTGTGTTCTGTTCACCGTTCACTATTAACTATTCACTAGGTTGTTGTTACCGTAATCGCCGGCATGATGGCCGCCATCATTACTGCCACCTGAATACCTTCAATCACTTCTTTCGTAATCTTACCTATACCTTCGCCATTTGCGATAGCGTCGATTTTTTCTTTGTTGGCTTTTAACTCAGCTTTGCTAAACACCTGCGGCAGCAAATGTGCTGCTCGAGCCAATGACAACGTCACCACAATGCGCGGATCAATCTCCAATGGTTTATCGAGCACTAACCGGCGTAACTCATGTCGTAGCCGTTGCTCTGGTTCAGGATTGATTTCTGGATAGATACGGCGCGTGAAGAGCCAGAGTATCTGCTCTTTCTCAGCCTTGAGAATGTTATCAGCGGCCAAAGTTTTCGCGACCTTATGATTCAAATCTTTGATACCGGCTAATTTTGATACCCAGTCGCGCAGCGTGGCTTGACGCTTGGCGTTGTGGATCTTATCGAGAGCCTCATCCAAAATAGCATCACCGGTAGGAGAGAAGTCGATAACCTCAACTTTAGCCTTTTTCGGTTTTTCTTCTGTTGGATCCACCTGAATTTTTTCCAACATCAGTAGCTCGGTGAGGAGTGCTGAGGCGACAGCATAGCCTACATAGCTTGCATTCATGGTGCCTTTCTCTTCACACAATGCCAGTAGAATCAGCGCTTGATAGATTTTTAATTCACCCATGAATTATCCTCGTATCTTGTTACATTTAACCTCAGGATTACCCGCTGGTCAGCATTGGTCAAGAAAGGTAATGTAACGGAATCTAACGACCCCACTAAATAATGAGAAATAGCACGTGAATATTGAACCTTCTGAGCGGTTAAGTTATGCCTTTATGGGCGCTGAGGATGCGGGTTTTATGCTGGATTTAGATAGTGACCCGCGAGTGATGCAGTTCATCAACGGTGGAAAATGCTCAACCCCAGAAGACATTGAGCAGGTGATTCTGCCGCGTTTGTATTCCTATCGAAATAGCGCGCGTGGCTGGGGGATGTGGCGACTCATTGAAACCAGTAGTGGTGATTCAATTGGCATGGTGTTGGCGCGTCCGATGCATTTTTTCAGTGACCATCCTGATGAAACAGATATCGAACTGGGCTGGCGCTTGCGTCGCAGTGCATGGGGCAAAGGTTACGCCACCGAGGCTGCAAAACACTTGATGCATGCTTTACAACAGCATGATCCAGCTATTCGCGCCTTCACCGCCATTGCATTTGAGGCGAATGTGGGTTCAACCAATGTCATGCAAAAACTGGGGATGCAATTTGTGAAGAAGGCGGTGCATCCTGATCCATTAGGCGACCATGAGGTGGTGTTTTACCAATGTCAGCGATAAAGTTTTCCTACTTTTATGAGCGGGCACTGGCTCGCAAGGGCAGTGAGGCAGCTCTCCGCGAGCGTTTGCCAAAACCTGCATCCCGCGAAGCGTTGGAGCAGTTAGATGACCGCCAAGTACTCGCAGAAATGACGCGTTGCATCTTTCGCGCGGGCTTTGCGTGGCGTGTCATTGAAAATAAATGGCCAGGTTTTGATGCGGCATTCGCAGGCTTTTTTCCACCCTATTGGCAACAAGTCCCGCCGGAGCGTTTAGATGAATTAGCCCGCGACGAGCGAATTGTGCGTAATCCGCAGAAAATTGCGACAGTACCGGTGAATGCACGAATGATTGTCGAGGTCGCAGAAAAGTATGGCTCGTTTGGAGCTTTTCTGGCGGACTGGCCGGCAGATGATCAAGCCGGTTTGCAAATGTACTTAAAGAAGTATGGTTCGCGTCTCGGCGGCACCGCTGCGCAGCATGTCCTGCGCCGTCTCGGCTGGGATGGGTATATTTACACCCCAGATACACTGACAGCTTTGCGTAATCACAAGCTGCTCGATGCGAGCGAGTTCAGTAAGCGTGGTATGCAGCAAATTCAAACCGCATTTAATGAGTGGCAGACCGAGACCGGCCTGCCGTATTGTCAGCTATCGCGCATCCTGTCCATGACTTTGGATGCGCGGTAACGGCTACCGGAGCGTCACAAACTCCTCGGCTGAAGTTGGGTGCAATGCAATAGTGGCATCAAAGTCTGCTTTGGTTGCGCCCATTTTCATAGCCACCGCAAAGCCTTGTAAAATTTCGTCCATACCTTCGCCGATACCATGCAAACCAATGACGCGTTCGTCAGGACCACAGCAAATCAGCTTAAAGGTACTGAGCGCGCGATGCGGTGTAATCGCGTTATACATGGCTGCGAATTGTGAGCGATACACTTTGATTTCCTGATCATCATGAAAGGCACGCGCTTGGTCTTCGGTCATGCCAATAGTCCCAATAGGTGGGTGACTGAACACAATCGTAGGGATCAGCGAAAAATCCATTTTGGCGTCGGCCATATCTTTATTAAATAAGCGCTCTGCGAGCAAACGCCCGGCTTTAATAGCAACTGGCGTAAGCTGCGCAGCACCGGTGATATCACCGACTGCATAGATGCCTTTGACGTTGGTGTTCTGATATTCATCAACCGGGATCAGACCATTCTCACCAACTTCCACACCCGCTGCCTCGAGGTTGATTTTATCGGTCGCTGGGACGCGGCCAATAGCCCAAATCAGGCAATCTACGTCAGTGAACTGTTGCCCATCTTTACAGGTGATGGTGAGCAGGCCTGCTGAGTTTTTCTCAACTTTTTCGACGTCACAATGGGCATGCAATTGATGTCCATCTTGATCCATACGCTGCAACAAAGCATCGGTAATGTCGTTGTCGAATTGGCGTAATGGACGGTCGTGACGCACCAATAAATGCGCATCGGTGCCCAGCGCATGTAACACACCGGCAATTTCGACGGCAATATAGCCCGCGCCAACCACGACCGCTTTCTTCGGTTGTTCTTGCAGGGCAAAAAAGCCATCCGAGTCGATGCCCAGTTCCGCGCCTGGTACATCAGGAATGAGTGGACGGCCACCCGTGGCAATGGTGATGTGATCAGCCGTGATATGTTCGCCGTTGACTTCAACGGTATTTGCGTCGACGAAACGAGCGAATCCTTCAATGTAGTCCACACCATTACTGGAAAATCCGCGCTGGTAGCCACCATGAATACGTTCAATATAGGCTTCGCGATGTTTGACTAAGGTCGCCCAATCAAACCCGTCTTGGGTTAGATGAAAACCATAGGCTTCCGCATATTTCAGTGCTTCCGCAATATGCGCGCCATACCACATCACCTTTTTCGGGACACAACCCACATTGACACAAGTACCGCCAACCGCTTTCGCCTCAATCACAGCTGCTTTCGCACCGCGAATAGCTGCCCGGTTTGCGGATGCGATACCGCCGCTGCCCGCGCCAATGGCAAGATAGTCGAAATGACGTGTCATGTAGTGTACTCCTGTAATCACTGAATCTGATTGTGGTAAAGTCGGCAATGATCGCCCATTTCGCGACAGCGTGCAACGCAACCTGAGTGAACACTGAGTACAAAGAGTCGATGACACTAATCTATCAAATCAATCGCAGTCGCAAGCGCCGTTCTGTTGCTATTAAAGTGAAGCAGGGCGAAGTTCGAGTGGATGCTCCGTGGTATGTCACCGACAGTCGTATTCATGCTGTGGTGGAGCAGAAGCGTGAATGGATTGAGAAGCATCTCTACCGTCAGCAACAACAACTTCAAGCGCTGACTCTGCGACGTTGGCAAGCAGGTGAAGAAATTCGCTGGCTGGGTGAGTCTCTGCTGTTAGCGGTTCAAGCTGGCAGCAAAGGGCAGTGCGAACGCCACGAGCAGCAGTTAGTCGTGACTGTTCCGCAGCGAGTGACGCAACAGAGTGCGTACATTGAGAAGCAAGTGAAAGCTTGGTTCAAACAACAAGCGTTGCAATGGTTAGATGCATTTTTTGCGCAGTGGAGCCATGCCAAGTTGCAGCCCAAAAGCTGGGCATTGGCTGACTTCTCTAGCAAATGGGGACATTGTTCGGTAAAGGGCGAACTCAAATTCACTTGGAAACTGTGGTTAGCTCCTGAATCCATTGTGCGCTCGGTTGTGTTGCATGAACTCGCACATCTGCGCGAGTTCAATCACAGCAAAGCCTTCTGGCAACAGGTCGCGGCTATCGATCCGGACTATCAGGAGTCTGAGCGGTGGCTCAAACAGCACGGTAGCACGACCCTAGCGCCAAACTACCTAAGCTATTAGTGAATAGTGAACAGAGAACAGTGAACACCAATACGCTAGATGGCTGGTGCTGGGGCTTTACTGTTCACCGTTCACTTTTCACCTTTATCTATAAGTTTTGCTGTAAGAAATCCACCATCATGGTGCGCAGATGATACGTCGTGCCTTCGCCTTCGCGAATACCATGGGTGCGATTCGGATAGGCGAAGAACTCAAACTGTTTCCCATGCTTGACTAGCTCGTTGACCAGTCGCTCGCTGCCCTGAAAATGGACATTGTCATCGGCGGTACCATGCACTAACAACAAATCACCTTGCAGGTTCTCAGCGTGAGTAATCGCTGAAGTCTCGCGGTAACTGTCGGCATCTTCAGGCAGTAAGCCTGAGTAGCGTTCTTGGTAAATCGTGTCGTACAACGTCAAATCAGGTACCGGTGCTAACGCCATGCCGACATGGAATGATTCTGGATAGCGGAATAAGGCATTCAGCGTTTGTGAGCCTCCGCCACTGTGGCCCCAAATACCTACGCGGTCTGCGTCGATAAATGACCAGCGTTCGAGCATTTCTTGTAACGCATCGTTTTGGTCACGCACCGTTACCACACCAAGTTGCTTATAAATCGAACGGCGCCATTCATAGCCACGCGGTGAACGAGTACCGCGGTTATCAATGGAAGCCACTAAGTAACCTTGCTGTGTGAGGTACTGATGGAACATAAAGCGTTCGCCACCCCAACTGTTGCTGACTGTTTGGCCCCAAGGTTCGCCGTACACATAAAACAGAATCGGATATTGCTTCGCTGGATCGAAGTCTGCCGGCTTCATTAAGAAACCATCGAGCGCATGACCATCTTGTGCAGTCACTTGGAAAAATTCGAATTGTGCTTGGTCTAGTGCTTCAAAATTGGCCTGTACATCAGCGTTGTCTTTGATAACTCGAATCGAGCGATGATCAGGCAACGTGATCATATCGACCACAGGTACTTGCGAAACCGCCGAGTAGGTATGTACTGCGTAGGCGGCATCAGCAGAGAGCTGGTAACTATGTGTGCCAGGTTGATTCGGCGTTAGGCGTTCGAGTTTGCCACTGCCATCGAGGCTGGCACGGAACAAGTAACGCTCTAACGGCGTGTCCGGTGACGCAATAAAATAGACCCAACCTTGGTCTTCATTGATTTGCAAGACGTCAATAACATCCCAGTTCCCGCGAGTAATGGCGGTAACACGACCGGTATCAGGTTGTACTCGATACAGATGCCGCCAACCGCTGCGCTCACTCAGCCACGTAAAGGCTGCGCCCGAATTGATGAATTTCGGATCATCAACGTAGTCAGCCCAACTCTCCGTCGTTTCACGAATGACTTCACGCACGCTGCCATTATCCGCATCGGCAATGAACGCAACGTTCACCGCTTGCGAGCGTGTTAATTGCTGAATCAGTAATTGGTCACTATTGCCAGCCCATTGCATCCGCACCAAGTAATGCTGACGCGGGTTGCCCGGCGCTTTCATCCAAGTGGTCGCACCGCCATTGGCAGGAATCACGCCAATACGCATGGCGGCATTGGTCTCGCCAACTTTGGGGTACGGGAACTGTTTGAGCGTAGGATACAAGGTATCGGTATTGTTGATCATGGTGAACAGCGGCGTGCCTTCAGTATCCAACTGCCAGTAGGCAATCGACTGACCATCTGGAGACCAGCGGAAACCATCACGTAAAAAGAATTCTTCTTCATTCACCCAATCAAAAGTGCCGTTGACTATGGTGTCGTTGCCATCTTTGGTGATTTGGGTAATGCGAGATGTCGCTAAATCTTCAACGTAGATATTGTTCTTCATGACATAGGCGACGCGCTTTCCTTGTGGATCAAACTTCGCGAA
>PYVG01000025.1 GCA_003030745.1 Pseudidiomarina aestuarii
CAATTTTAGCTTCATAGCGCTCAAACTTGTGCATCGCATCATCAATTTTGCTGCTATCAATACGCTTCTTCACTTCAAGGCGCGTGCTTGCAGAGCGTTGACGCATAATAATACTCTTCTGGCGCGCTTTCGCATCGGCTAGCTTCTCTTGCAATTGCCCAACTTCATCACCCAGGCGCTGTAAGTGCTCATCGATGCGCGCAATATCCGCATTTAAACTACCTCGTTGGTCTGTCGCTTTTTGCTTCTCAACCAACGCTAACCGAGCCAGATCATCACGATCTTTACTCAATGCGAGTTCAGCTTTCGCTTCCCATTCTGCAACTTCTTGTGCGAGTCGACCGGCTTGACGCTCAGTGTCTTTTTTCTCGGCAATCAAGCGCGCTGATGTAGAGCGAACTTCAACGAGTGTGTCTTCCATTTCTTGGATGATCAGGCGAACCATTTTTTCCGGATCTTCAGCCTTATCCAATAATGCATTGATGTTGGAATTCACGATATCTGTAAAACGTGTAAAGATACCCATAATTATCATCCTCAAAAATTTTAAAAAGTGGTTTTGGTCACTGTCACGGTTTAATATGCAGAACCCATGCCAACTTTTAAAAAATGCTCCTAATCGCCTGTTTTATTGAGTTTTTGGCCAGTCAGGAGAAAAACAGTTTGACGCCTGTCGGTAATGAAATACACTAATATTTAGCCAAATTCACTAAAAACGTTTCGTTCTCGGAAATGGCAAGCTGAACGAACGCAATAATAACGATAAGTGTGGTGCTTCGCATGAGCCGATTCCGTGATAACGACAATCTCATCGGTCAAGCTAACAGCTTTCTCCAAGTTTTAGAGCAAGTGTCACAAATTGCTCCTCTCGACAAACCTGTTCTGATTATTGGCGAACGGGGTACTGGTAAAGAACTCATTGCTGCCCGGTTGCACTTTTTATCACAACGTTGGGAACAAGCCTACGTGAAATTAAATTGTGCGGCACTGAGTGAGTCGTTGCTGGAGAGTGAACTGTTCGGACACGAGCAAGGCGCTTTTACCGGCGCCCAGAAACGTCACGAAGGCCGCTTCGAGCGCGCCGATAGCGGCACCCTCTTCCTAGATGAACTCGCCAATACTTCTGCATTAGTACAAGAGAAAATTTTGCGGGTGATTGAGTATGGTGAGTTTGAACGCGTGGGTGGCAAAACCACGGTAAAGGTCGATACACGACTGATTGCTGCGACCAATGAAGACCTCCCTGAACTGGCTGCGCAAGGTAAATTCCGAGCAGATTTGTTAGATCGTCTCGCGTTTGACGTCATCACCCTGCCACCACTGCGCGAGCGTCGTGACGATATTCTCATGTTGGCCGAACATTTTGCGATTCAGATGGCCCGTGAGCTGGGCTATGAACTGTTTAGTGGCTTTACTGAAGCCGCGCAACGCGTATTACTGGATTACCAATGGCCAGGCAATGTGCGCGAATTAAAAAATGTAGTCGAACGTTCGGTTTATCGACTCGGAAGCGGTCAAATTCCAGTTTCAGACATTGTTTTAGACCCTTTTGATAGTCCATATCGACCCAAGCCTGCGGCACATCGAAAATCGCCGGCAACATCCACAGATAGGTCCGCAACAGAGCGCACAGACACCCCACCAGCACCTAATGAGAAAACTGTTTCGGAAACTGTTGCCGTCGCACCGGAAATCGACTTCACTTCGAGTACTTTGGATTTTAAAGAGTTGACGGCTGACTATGAGGTTCATGTACTTAAGCAAGCGTTACAATTTGCGCAATTTAATCAGAAAAAGACCGCAGAACTACTAGGTCTGACCTATCATCAATTGCGTGGTTATTTAAAAAAGTATGCCTTACTTGAGGGACAAGCATAATGGGGATCCAGCGGTTGTGGCTGGTTATTGGTTGCTGCTGCGTTGTAGCAGCCTGCAGTTATCCTGAGCAGCAACCGGAGCCACTCCGACATGGACTCGTTTACTGTGCTGAGGGTAATCCCGAGAGTTTCAATCCGCAACTCGGTACATCTGGTACCACCATAGACGCGACATCGGCTCAGCTCTATGATCGCTTGATCGACTATGATGCCGAGCGGCAACAGTTCGAGCCGGCATTAGCACTGTCGTGGCAAGCTTTAGATAACGGTCAGCGCTATCGTTTTGAGCTTCGCAAGGATGTCCAGTTTCACCAAACGCAATGGTTTACGCCAACACGGCACTTCTCGGCTGAAGACGTTCTCTTTAGTTTTAATCGATGGCTACAACCCGAGCACCCGTATCATTCAGTGGGCGGTGGTAGCTATCCATTCTTCAATTCTAGTGGTCTCATTCATTTAATTGAGCACGTTGAAGCTATTGATTCACACACCATCGATATCCATTTAGCGCAAGCTGACAGCTCGTTTCTCGCGAATATGGCCACTGACTTTGCAGTCATTCTCTCGGCCGAGTATGGCGCCAATTTGCTGCATGCGAGTACGCCAGAAGCTATTGATCGACAACCCGTAGGTACTGGACCTTTTCGTTTCGTCGAGTTTCGCAAAGATATCAGTATTCGTTATTACCGGCATGAAAACTATTGGCGCAAACCTCCCGGAATTCGCCAACTGGTGTATACCATTACACCCAACGCCAACAAACGCATGTTGAAGCTACTCACCGGTGAATGTGATGTTATTCCTTATCCGTTGGTCGACAAATTAGCCGAATTCTCGACCGATACAGAAATAGAAGTGCAATCGGCGGTTAATCCCAATATCGCCTTTTGGGCTTTTAATACGGAACGGCCACCCTTCGACCAACCGCTGGTCCGTCAAGCGCTAGCACATGCGATTAATCGTCCCGCTATTATTCAGACCATTTACGATGGTAACGCACGTCTAGCAACCGGCGTCTTGCCAGAAACCTCATGGGCGTTTAGTGAAGAAGACCAAACCTATCCGTTTGATCCAGAGCGAGCCCGCGCACTACTGGCTGAAGCTGGCTATGCCGATGGCTTTTCGATGTCAATTTGGGCCATGCCCGTGCAACGCGCCTACAATCCGAATGCTGAGCGTATGGCGGAACTGATTCAGTCTGATTTAGCGCGGGTCGGTATCAGCGCAACGATGGTGACCTATGAATGGAACACATTCCGGCGTCGGTTAGCCAATGGCGAACATGACAGCGTCTTGATTGGTTGGGTTGCCGATAATGCCGATCCGGATAATTTTTTCCGACCCATCTTGAGCTGTGCCGCAAAAGCATCGGGTAACAATCGAGCCAATTGGTGTGACCCCGAATTTGATCAATTGTTGATTGATGCCATCAGTGCGACGAACCGCGATCAACGCGTTAATCTATATCAAGATATTGAGCGAGCAATCACGCAAGCTGTGCCGCTAGTCCCCATTGCCAACTCGTTGCGGTTTCAAGCACAACGAGCCGACATCGAAGGGGTTGAATTACCGCCCTATGGTGGGCTCAGCTTTCGCCGTGCAAGTCGAATTCAAGAACCACAACCAACTACAGATCAGCCTGTAAACGTAACGGAGGAGCAACCATGATTCGCTATACATTGCGACGCGTTGTCTTATTTCTGTTTACGTTGTGGTTGTTAACCTTATTTCTGTTCGCGCTCAATTTCTCCTTCCCAGGTGACCCGCTGACAAACATGACCGGTATCGCAGACAACACCAGCGAGGCTTATCGACTAGCCGCTGAACAACGTCAGTTTGGTGGTACTCTCATTGAGCAGTACTTAGGCTTTATCCAGCAACTCATTCAAGGTAACTGGGGGCAGTCCCTAGTTACCGAACGGCCGGTATTCGAAGACGGTTTAACCGCTCTCGGGGCGTCGTTAGAATTAAGTTTACTGGCCATGTTGGTTGCCTTTGTGTTTGGCGCACCGTTAGGTATTTACGCCGCGATTCAACAACGCGGCTTCTTGGACCGTGTGATTATGGGCTCTGGTCTCAGCGCCTATTCAATCCCCGTTTTCTGGCTGGCGCAGCTGTGTATCCTCTTATTTGCCGTGAAGCTTGGTTGGGCACCGATTTCGAGCCAAATTAATCCGCTCTACGATGTGCCGACGACCACAGGCGCAATATTGATCGATATCAGTATTTCCGACTACGAATATAAGCAAGCCGCATTGCGAGACGCACTGAATCACTTATGGCTGCCGGTCGCAGTGCTCGCCATCATGCCATTGACTATGTTGATGCGGATTACACGCAACGCGATGTTAGATGTACTGTCACACAATTACATTCGTGCCGCACGAGCACGAGGCTTAAGTGAAACTCGCATTTTGCTCCGGCACAGTATTCCGAACTCCATGCAGCCGGTGGTGCGCCAGTTAGGCCTGCAATTTAGTATGTTGATGAGTAACCTGATTGTGACCGAGGTCATTTTTAATTGGCCCGGCGTTGGCAGTTGGTTGGTCAAAGCAATCTATGAGCGCGACTATCCGGTTCTGCAAGCAGGACTCCTGATGTTTGCAACGCTGATTCTTTTCGTCAATGTAGCCGTCGAACTCTTCCACGCTTGGCGTTACCCACAGGTTCGTAAGGAGTTGTATGCCGAGCACTAATATTTATTATCAGTATCGCGAACCATCGCCTCTGCGTGCCATTTGGGTGTTAATGAATAACAACCCTTTTGCAGTTGCGGCACTTTACGTGTTTGGCTTTATTTTACTGGTCATGCTGCTATCACCGATTATTGTGCCGCACGACCCCGACTACCAATATGCTGATGCCGTGTTGCAGTCTCCATCGTGGCAGCAAGATGGACAAATTCGTTTTCTGTTCGGCACCGATGACTTGGGGCGCGATCTACTCTCACGCATTATTGCGGGCTCAGTCTACAGTCTGGGCTACCCAATTCTGGCGGTATTTATTGCGGCAGTCATCGGCAGTAGCATTGGCGCTTGGGCAGGTATGAGTCGGGGCGTTCAGTCCTCGACTCTCAATCACCTACTCGACGTTATTCTGTCGATTCCGTCGTTACTACTAGCCTTGGTGATTATCGCAATTGTAGGGCCATCGCTGTTTAATGTGATGATTGCCATCACACTGGTGTTGATTCCGCAGTTCATTCACAGCGTCCACAATGCAATATATGAAGAGCGTTACAAAGAGTATGTGACCGCGTCGCGCCTCAACGGTTGCAGCCGCTGGTATATTCTGACGCGTGTTATCGCGCCCAATATTACCACTGTGATTGTCATGCAAGTGACCATTGCCTTGTCCACAGCAATCCTCGACATTGCTGCACTGGGCTTCCTTGGCCTTGGTGTGCAATCCCCAGCACCTGAGTGGGGATCGATGCTGGCGCGTAGCCTCGATCAAGTCTACCTCTCACCATGGACAATGATTTTGCCGGGAATCGCCCTATTTTTGACGATTTTGGCCATCAACGTGCTCGGCGATAGTATTCGAGCCGCTATCCAAGAACGGGTTCGTAGCTCATGAGTATTTTAGATATTCGCAATCTCACTATCGAACTCGAAACATCAGCCGGCGTGGTGAAAGTAGTCGATAAACTGAGCCTACAAATTGCCGAAGGCGAAATTCATACCTTGGTTGGTGAATCAGGCTCCGGTAAAAGTTTACTCGCGAAGGCAATTCTCGGTTTTATTAATCCGCGTTGGCGGATCACAGCCGACCGATTGTGGTGGCGCCATTATGACCTACTCGCTCTGAATCCAGCGCAACGTCGACTGGTAACCGGCCGCGACATGGCCATGATTTTTCAGAATCCGGGCAGTTACCTCGACCCCAATTCCAAGGTGGGTGAACAACTTCGTGAATTGATTCCAGCGGGCGAACTGAAGGGACTCTACTTGCGTCGAAAAGCTGACCGACAAACACGCGCAGAACGATTACTGCATCGCGTCGGCATTAAAGAAGCCAAGAGCATCATGGACTCCTACCCTTACGAACTTTCCGAGGGCTTGGCACAAAAAGTCAGTATCGCAATGGCTATCGCGCACAATCCGAAGTTGTTAATTGCAGACGAACCTACCACTGCGATGGAGCCCAATACTCGCGCACAAATTTATCGCTTACTGGCCAAGCTAAGCGCGAGTCAGAGCATGTCCATCTTAATGATCACCCAAGATTTGACGTCCATTATTCCAGAAAGTCAGCGTATTTCACTGGTGTACTGCGGACAATTGATGGAGGCAGGTCCAACTGAGACTGTCCTCACCAAGCCGGCACACCCGTATACAGAAGCAATGTTGAGCATGAGCTTATTCGGTCAAACTGCGGCACCCAAAACACGATTACCCACGCTCACGGGGGCCATTCCGACATTGCAGCATTTACCGATTGGCTGTCGCTTAGGTCCACGTTGCCCTTATGCTCGCCAAGCTTGCGTGAATACACCACGATTGAGCAAAGTGAAGCAGCAACAGTACGCCTGTCATTTTCCAATTATCGAGGTCGCTAGTGATGACTAAGCTACTCGAACTAAAGAATGTATCGAAGTACTACGTACATAAAGATGGCTGGCTGCCGGGGCGCAAAATTTGTGCACTCGAACCTCTCACATTAACGCTCGAACGTGGCGAGACTCTTGCTATTATGGGGGAAACGGGTTCAGGTAAATCTACTATAGCCAAACTCATTGCTGGTGCTGAAAAGCCCTCCACGGGTGAAATCTATCTCAATGGACAACTCTTAGATCCTCGTAATTACCGCCAGCGCAGTCGTCATATTCGGATGATTTTCCAAGACAGTTTACGCTCGCTCAATCCGCAAACGACTATTGGACGGCAATTATCGGAAGCCCTCCTCTTTAATACTACTTTGACGAGTGAGGAGCAGCGTGACCACGTCATGTTGACACTGCGTAAAGTGGGTTTATTGCCTGATCATTATCACTTCTATCCACATATGCTTTCGAGTGGACAACAGCAACGGGTCTGCATCGCTCGTGCCATTATCGTAGACCCACAGATCATCGTTGCCGATGAAGCCTTTGTTTCGCTCGATCCATCCATTCGAGCTCAAATCATTAATTTGATTTTAGATCTTCAGGACGATATGAGTATTTCGTTCATTTTCGTGTCGCATTCGGCGGAGATCGTGAAACATGTCGCAGACAAGATCTTGATTATGCATCATGGTAAACTAGTCGAGTTTGGTTCAACTCAAACGATGATGTTACAGCCTCAAGAACAATTAACACGGTTGCTGTTGCAAACCGATTTGCAAAACAACGTCACGGCTGCAACATCGTCATCACACTCAACAACACAGGAGTAATGCTTTGGAAACAGGTACGCTTATTTCATTAGCGCTCTATTTCATAGCGATGCTAGGTATTGGTCTCTATGCCTATAAAACATCCACCGACGATGTATCCGGTTATATGCTCGGAGGCCGATCATTAGGCCCTGGTGTGACTGCTCTCAGTGCCGGCGCCTCAGATATGAGTGGCTGGATGCTGATGGGCCTACCCGGCGCCATTTACGTCTCTGGTGTTTCACAACTTTGGATAGCGGTCGGTCTCATTGTCGGTGCGTGGCTTAATTATTTAATCGTCGCGCCGCGACTGCGGATGTACACCGAGGTCGCAAACGACTCAATTACTATTCCTGATTTCTTCGCCAATCGATTCGACGATCGTTCGCGCGCTTTGCGGGTATTCTCATCACTCGTCATTATCGTGTTCTTTACCTTATATACCTCGGCCAGCTTGGTCGCCGGTGGTAAGTTGTTCGATAGCTCCTTTGGTATGGATTATAGTACGGGCCTCTGGGTCACGGCTGGGGTGGTTTGTGCTTATACCCTGTTCGGGGGCTTCTTAGCCGTGAGCATGACCGACTTCGTGCAAGGCTGTATCATGATCGTTGCTCTCGTCTTGGTACCTATTGTTGCGATCTTTGATCTCGGTGGTATGACGCAAGTTACCAGTACCGTACGTGATATCAATCCAGATTTTCTGAGTTTCTTTAGGGACGGAGCCATCGCCGACTCTATGGTGAACCAACTGTCGTTCCTCGGCATCATTTCACTACTCGCCTGGGGCTTGGGATACTTTGGACAACCGCATATTATCGTTCGCTTTATGGCGATTCGTTCGGTGAAAGACATTCCTACTGCACGTCGTATTGGCGTGACGTGGATGGTAATTTCAATTATTGGTGCTATGGTGACGGGCTTTGTTGGGATCGCCTACGTTGCTGAAACGCGGATGACGCTTCCTGATCCAGAGACGATTTTCATTATCTTCTCGCAGTTCCTGTTCCACCCGCTGATTGGTGGGTTCCTCTTAGCAGCAATTCTTGCGGCTATTATGAGCACCATTTCATCGCAGTTGTTGGTCACATCGAGCTCGCTGACAGAAGATTTCTATAAAGCATTCTTACGTCGCGACGCATCTGATCGTGAACTCGTTCGAGTGGGGCGTATTTCAGTCTTGGTGGTCTCATTAGTCGCTATTTACTTAGCGTGGGATCCTGACTCGACTATTCTGGGTCTTGTTGCGAACGCTTGGGCTGGCTTTGGTGCTGCGTTTGGACCTGTGATCATTCTGAGCTTGTATTGGAAGCGTATGAATCGACACGGTGCTTTAGCAGGCATGCTGATTGGTGCAGCAACGGTTCTGTTCTGGATATACGCACCAGTGCTCGCGGATGGTCAAACGCTTTCGAGCGTTGTGTACGAAATCATCCCAGGATTTATTCTATGTACCTTTGCTATCGTGGTCGTCAGCTTACTAACTGCACCACCGATACAATCACAGCAAGATACTTTTGCAGAAATGGAAAAACGACTGAAGAACTAGTCTAGTAAGTACAAAAAGGCCCAGATGTGATGAGCATCTGGGCTTTTTTGTGAACAATGAACGGTTAATAGAAAAAAGAAAAATAAGAAGGCTAGCCGCGGCGTTCAACGTATTGTGCCAACTCGTCCATGATAAAACTTTCCATTTTCATCGTTGTTTCATAGCCGACTTCAATGGCTTCAGTGCCTCGTTCAAACTCCAGCAATCCAATATGACCTAACTTGGGCTGAATAAGAACATCCGGCGGATCACCGGCTATCCGTGCCTTGGTAATACGCTCCTGCATAATATCAATCGCACCCGACATGACACCTAACATGCCAGGTGCCTTATGATCAGGACCATTAAACTTATCTTTGACAGAGTCCCAATATTGCGAACTGGTGCTAATGAAGTTTTTAAAGAAGCCTTCGTCATGGTCATTATCAGGCTCATTAGAATCCATCTCAGAAGGATTTGGAGCCTTTTGACCATGAATATCAGCCATTGGATTCACCTGCAAATGCGACTGTGGCGCACGATGCTTTTTACGGGTTTCCACACCTGAGGTAGTCAATTGAGAATTCAAATGAACCGCAATCACAAAATCAGCTCCAAGCGCTCGACACAGGGAAACAGGAACAGGATTGACCAAAGCGCCATCCACCATCCAACGTCCTTCGTGAGCAGTTGGTGCCAAGAGTCCTGGCATGGCGCATGACGCACGTGCGGCATGGTAGACGTCACCAGCTCGAATCCACACCTCGCGCCCCGTATACAAATCGGTCGCGACTGCACCAAAAGTCACCGGCAGATCTTCAATATCTACTGCACCGAAGCGCTCTCGAGCATGGCCGAATACTTTCTCACCTTGAATAATTCCGCCGTGGCTGATTCCGAAATCAAGCAAATTCCAAACCTGCCACCGCCCCATGTCTTGAACCCATTCTTCAAGTTCTTCTATGCGACCAGAAGCAAAACCGGCCCCCACTAGGGAGCCGATTGAAGTGCCAGCGACAATATTTACTTCGATCCCCATCTCTTGTAGTGCCTTTAAAACACCTATATGAGACCAGCCTCGCGCAGCTCCTGAACCTAGAGCTACGGCTACTTTCGCGTATTGCATGTTACTCAGTCCATTAAATTAAATCGTCATCCATTAAATCTACATCATCTGCAGCCGATGTGGTATCCACAGCTTTCTTTTCACCTTTCACTGGCTTCGCTAGGAGCTGCTCACGAATCAGACCTTCGATTTCTTGTGCAATCTTAGTGTTCTCGGACAAAAATTTGATCGAGTTGGCTTTACCTTGACCAATTTTATCGCCCTTGTAGCTATACCAAGCACCTGATTTATCGACGATCTTCTGCTTGACGCCTAAATCAATCAACTCGCCCTCTTTCGAGATACCTGAGCCGTACATGATTTGGAATTCAGCTTGCTTGAACGGTGGCGCAACTTTGTTTTTAACAACCTTCACTCGGGTCTCGTTACCTACCACCTCGTCACCTTCTTTCACCGCACCAATGCGACGAATGTCCAGACGAACTGACGAGTAGAATTTCAGCGCGTTCCCGCCTGTGGTTGTTTCTGGATTCCCAAACATCACACCAATTTTCATCCGAATTTGGTTGATGAAAATACACATGCTGTTTGATTTTTTGATATTCGCCGTCAACTTCCGTAACGCTTGTGACATCAGTCGTGCCTGAAGGCCCACATGACTATCACCCATATCGCCTTCAATTTCTGCTTTCGGCGTTAATGCGGCAACCGAGTCGACAATCACAATATCAACTGCTCCAGAGCGCACTAACATATCGCAAATCTCGAGTGCTTGTTCACCGGTGTCCGGCTGTGAAATCAATAAGTCCGCAACATTGACGCCGAGCTTCTCTGCATAAATTGGATCTAACGCATGCTCAGCATCAACAAACGCACAGGTTTTCCCTTTCTTCTGGGCTTCTGCAATAACCTGCAAAGTTAAGGTCGTTTTACCACTCGACTCAGGACCATATATCTCTACCACTCGACCAAACGGTAAACCGCCGATACCCAACGCAATATCGAGACTGAGTGAACCGGTTGATACCGCCTCAATATCTAACGTTTGGTTGTCTCCCAAACGCATAATCGACCCTTTACCAAATTGACGTTCAATTTGACTTAATGCTGCGTCTAAAGCTTTTTGTTTATCGTTGCTCATGATAGTGTCCGTGTTGTTGAGACGTTGATTTGAGTATACTGTATTTTTATACAGTATCAAGTATTTTTTTATACCCCTGTAATGCTTCCTCAATCGTGGCTTGTCGCACCGCCTCGCGGTCACCTGGGAAAACCTTCGACCAAGTCACACACTGGTCTGCCCAAGCCAACCCGAACCAAACTAAGCCTACGGGTTTTTCTGCAGTGCCGCCATCCGGTCCGGCGATACCGGTTACAGCGATAGCACAGTCCACCTGCGTACGCTCTAGTGCTCCTAGTGCCATGGCTGCGGCCACTTCACTCGATACGGCACCAAACCGCTGAAGGTCTTCGGCAGGAACGCCTAACAGCCGTTGCTTCAGTTCATTACTGTAGGTAATCAAGCCACCCTCGAGCCATGCAGAGCTACCTGCTATGGCGCTAATAGCATAGCCGATTCCTCCGGCTGAACAGGATTCAGCGGTGGCCACTCGCCAGTTTTTTTGTTGCAGCCACAGCCCGAATTGCGCTGCTAATTCTGTTGTGGATTGTGCTAACATGACACCATTCAACTCCGCGGATAATCGACTCTATACGGATAATAACAGGCATGTCGAACGCTACAACACCAGCTTCAAATTTTTCATCGCATACACCCATGATGCAACAATATCTGCGCATCAAAGCAGAGCATCCTGACACTTTATTGTTCTATCGGATGGGTGATTTCTACGAATTATTCTATGCCGATGCACAACGAGCTGCCCAGTTACTCGATATTTCCCTGACCAAACGCGGTGCCAGTAATGGCCAGCCAATTCCCATGGCTGGCGTCCCCTATCATGCCGCGGAAGGCTACCTTGCTCGACTCTTGCAGTTAGGTGAATCTGTCGCAATCTGCGAGCAAATTGGTGACCCTGCCACCAGCAAAGGGCCAGTGGAGCGGCAAGTGGTTCGCATTCTGACTCCGGGGACGCTGACGGATGAAGCTCTGCTGAACGAAGATGAAGATCAACCGTTGGTGGCCATTCAGCCACATGCAGACGGACTAGCCATCGCATCACTAACCATGGCTAACGGTCGCTTCACCATTGTTGAAGTGAACAGCCTCGATGAAGGCCGCGCAGAACTTGAACGTTTGCATCCGGCCGAACTGCTCTATCCAGATACCTGGGAATTACCGGCTACCTTGCAGCTACGTTGCTGCTTGCGCCGTCGTCCCGATTGGGAGTTTGATCGAGATACCGCACAAGCACTGCTCAAGCGGCAATTTCAAGTACAACATCTGGATGGTTTTGATGTAAGCCATCTTCCTGCAGCTTTGGGTTCTGCAGGCGCTTTATTGAGCTATGTTCGGACCACCCAGCGTGGTGCGCTGCCGCATATTCAGTCGATTGTTGCCGAACATTTACACGATACCATTATGCTCGACGCGACAACTCGTCGAAACTTAGAGATCGTGGATTCGTTGAGCGGTCAGCCAACAGCGCTGGTCGATGTCCTCAACCAAACGCACACAGCGATGGGCGGACGATTATTACGACGCTGGTTGCAACGGCCACTGCGAAATCATCGCCATTTACAAACTCGTTACGACGCAGTCTCAGCATTACAACAGCTACCCGCAGCAACACTCCAAGAATCACTCCGTGCTATTGGTGATCTAGAGCGGGTTCTCACCCGGGTTGCCTTACGTACCGCGAGACCCCGTGATTTAACGCGGATACGAGCGGCGTTCACGGCATTACCCGACTTGCACCATCAATTAGCGACGCCAGCACTAGAGCATTGGCATCAAGCAATGTCGCTACAACCTGACTTGGTTGCTTTACTCGAGCGTGCACTCGTTGACCAACCACCGCAGCTGATTCGTGATGGTGGCGTGATTGCTGATGGCTATGACGACGAACTTGATGAGCAACGCGGTCTCGCTGCTGGAGCCACTGATTTTCTGCAACATATTGAGCAACGTGAGCGCGCGCGAACGGGAATTCATACATTGAAGGTGGGCTACAACCGTGTGCATGGCTATTACCTCGAGGCAAGTCGCGCAGCTAGCCATCAAATCCCAGCAGATTACCAACGCCGACAAACCCTGAAGAATGCCGAGCGGTATATCATTCCGGAACTCAAAACCTACGAGGATAAAGTACTGCAGAGTCAAAGCCGCGCCTTGGCCCGAGAAAAATGGTTGTATGAACAACTCCTCGAGCGCATTGCTGAGCCTTTGCCACAGCTGCAACAAACCGCACAGGCCATTGCCGAAATTGACGTCCTCAACAGCTTTGCGAGGCAAGCTGAAGAATACCATTATGTAGCCCCAGAGCTCACCGCAGAAGCAACAACCATTCAGATACGTCGTGGTCGTCATTCGGTTATCGAGACGGTGAGTTCAGAACCTTTCATCGCCAATGATGCGGATTTATCGTCAAACCAGCGGTTGCTGTTGATTACCGGCCCTAATATGGGTGGTAAATCAACGTACATGCGGCAAATAGCATTGCTCACTATCATGGCGCACTGTGGGAGTTTTGTGCCTGCGGAAGCTGCCTCATTTGGTCCTATTGACCGTATTTTCACCCGTATTGGCGCCTCTGATGATTTAGCTTCTGGGCGTTCTACGTTTATGGTGGAAATGACTGAGGCCGCGACGATTTTGCACAATGCAACCGCACAAAGCTTGGTTTTAATGGATGAAATTGGCCGTGGCACCTCTACCTATGATGGTTTAGCACTGGCATGGGCTTGCGCAGAAACACTACTGCAAAAAAATCGGGCGCTCACACTATTTGCTACGCATTACTTTGAGTTAACGCAAACGGTTGGGGCGGAAAACGGTGCTGTAAACTTGCATGTGGAAGCCGTTGAACACGGTGATTCCATTGCCTTTAAACATCAAGTCGTCAAGGGCGCGGCGAGTAAAAGTTTTGGCGTTCATGTGGCACAGCTGGCGGGTATTCCAAAAGCTGTCATTGTCGGAGCCCGGAAGCATCTCCAAACGTTGGAGGAGAAGTCTTTAGCAGCTGTGCCAACACCAACGCAGCAGCCCAAACAGCAGGTAACACATCCTGTAGTTCAGGCTCTGCAGGAACTCAACATCAACGAGCTGACACCATTAGCCGCTTTACAGCAACTCGAGCTCTTACAGCGCCTGGCGACGGAACAGCAACGAGATGATTAGAAAATCAGTTCCGATGAAACAGCGCGTCCAAGCTTAAACCTTGTTGCCGCAGCATATCGCGTAATCGACGCAGCGCTTCAACCTGAATCTGTCTGACCCGTTCACGAGTGAGGCCAATTTCTCGACCAACATCTTCTAGAGTTGCAGGCTCGTGCCCCATTAAGCCGAATCGACGGGCCAGCACTTCACGTTGTTTGGTGTTTAAATTGGCCAGCCAATCGATAATATGTTCGCGGAGGTCGTTATCTTGCAGCACCCCCTCCGGACCGAAGTCGTTCTCATCAGATAACATATCGACCAAAGCTTTGTCATTGTCACTTCCACCCATGGGTGTATCAACTGACGACACGCGTTCATTCAGTCGTAGCATCCGGCTGACTTCTGCTACCGAGACATCCATTTTGGCTGCAATGTCCTCAGCGGTTGGCTCATGGTCAAGGGTATGGGCTAGTTCGCGCGAAGCACGCAGGTAAGAATTAAGCTCTTTCACCACATGAATAGGGAGGCGGATAGTACGGGTTTGATTCATGATGGCACGTTCGATGGTCTGCCGAATCCACCAAGTCGCGTATGTTGAAAAACGAAATCCACGCTCTGGATCAAATTTCTCGACAGCACGAATGAGACCTAAATTACCCTCTTCGACTAGATCAAGTAATGCCAAGCCACGGTTAGTATAGCGTCGAGCAATTTTTACTACTAAGCGCAAATTGCTCTCGATCATTCGCGCGCGCGCCTTCGCATCACCTTTACGTGCCAAGCGAGAAAAATAAACTTCTTCCTCCGCGGTCAATAACGGCGAAAACCCTATTTCGCTCAGATACAACTGTGTTGCATCCATCTTCCGTTGATTGTTGACTCGACTCGCAATAATTTCGTCGAACTCACTCTCATCGTCAGACTCAGCTTCAGCCTGCTGCATTGCAGACGTCAGGTCTTGTTCATCGATATCCTCGATGTCATCTTGACTTCGACTCATTGTGCCCCCCGAGGCAAATAATGCCTTGGATTTACCGACTTTCCACGGAATCTAACTTCGAAATGAAGTTTGACGCGCTCCGCGTCGGTGTCCCCCATTTTGGCAATTTCATCACCCACCTGCACCCACTGTTGCTCTTTGACGAGCAATTCTGAATTATGAGCGTAGGCCGTTATGTAATCATCGTTATGTTTCAAAATGATTAAATTGCCGTATCCCTTCAACGCATTGCCAGCATAAACCACTTTACCTGCAGCAGCAGCGAGGACGGAATCACCTTTAGCTCCGCCAAAATCTAAACCTTTATTACCAGCCTCGGTCGTTGAGAATTCTCGGATAACCGAACCAGATGCAGGCCAGCGCCAAACAATGTCTTTACTGGCTGGAAGTACTTCTACAGGCTTAGGTAATACCTTTGGTTTGCTAATATTTTGTTTATTTTTAACATCAACATACTCTTTATTCGTTGCTGAATCAACGGTCTTAGGGGGAGATTTTAGCGCTGAACGGTCGACTTCTTGCGCTGGTTGACGGCTGGATTTTAAGCGAAGTTCTTGTCCTGGATAGATCAAATACGGGTCGGCTAGCTGATTGAGGCGCGCCAATTCACGCACGTCTAAATTGGCACGAAATGCGATGGAATAAAGGGTGTCACCGCGCACGACCGTATACGTCGGTGCGGCTAGGGACGCGCGTTCATAGTCATGAATAGACGAGCCGGTGTACACGCTTTTGACCGGTGCAGCATCCTCTCTCTGCGCGCAGCCGACTCCAGTCAGCACGCACATCGCAGTAATCAGAAGGGTTCTCTTAACGTGTCCATACATAAGCAATTATGGCGATAATCACCATCCCCCAACCAATCCGATCCACGTAGGTTCGCAACTTAACAGCCATGATCGGACCGCCGGTGCGCAATAGCCAAGCGACCAAGAAGAAACGCAACCCTCGACTAATCAATGAGCCCATGACGAACGGAATAAATGCAACTTGCAGCATACCACCCGTTACCGTGAACAGTTTATAAGGCAACGGTGAAAAGCCAGCAATGAAAATAATCCAAAAACCATAATCCTGAAACCATTGGGTCACTGTGGCGAGCTTGTCCTGATAGCCTGCCCATTCAACCAGTGGCAACACAATAGGTTCAAATGCAAACCAACCGAGCAGA
>PYVG01000026.1 GCA_003030745.1 Pseudidiomarina aestuarii
TGATACCACGAGCTTTCTCTTCTGGTGCGTTATCGATCATTGCGAAGTCTTTCGCAGAACCACCGTAGGTTTTAGCCAAAACGGTAGTGATCGCAGCAGTCAAAGTAGTTTTACCGTGGTCAACGTGGCCGATAGTACCGACGTTAACGTGCGGCTTGACGCGGTTAAATTTTTCTTTTGCCATGACTTTTCCTTAACTTAAGTTAAAAGTCCGGTCCCATGTAGAACCGGACCAGACTCTACTTAATCTTTCACTGAACGTGCAGCAATGACCTGCTCAGCAATGTTGTTTGGTGCTTCAGCGTACTTCAAGAATTCCATTGCATAAGATGCACGGCCCTGAGTCTGCGAACGCAGGTCAGTAGCGTAACCGAACATTTCTGATAATGGAACTTGAGCGCGAACTTCTTTCAGACCACCAGGACCATCTTCCATGCCCTCGATGATTCCGCGACGACGGTTCAAGTCACCTACTACGTCACCCATGAAATCTTCAGGAGTAACAACTTCGACTTTCATCATCGGCTCGAGCAATGCAGGACGAGCTTGCAATGCACCTTTCTTGAACGCCATGCTACCAGCGATCTTGAACGCCATTTCTGAAGAGTCGACATCGTGGTATGAACCATCATACAGAGTCGCTTTCACGCCAAGAACTGGGTATCCAGCAAGTACACCATTGGTCATTTGCTCTTGGATACCTTTATCGACCGCAGGGATGTATTCCTTCGGTACTACACCACCAACGACTTCGTTCACGAACTGATAGTTTGGAGTTTCATCGTCGTTTGCGTCGAATTCCATCGGCTCAATACGTAACCAGACGTGACCGAACTGTCCACGACCACCTGACTGACGTACGAACTTGCCTTCCACTTCCACTTTAGAGCGGATAGTTTCACGATAAGCAACTTGTGGCTTACCTACGTTACATTCCACTTTAAATTCACGCTTCATACGGTCAACAATGATATCAAGGTGCAATTCACCCATACCAGAGATGATCGTTTGACCTGACTCTTCGTCAGTTTTCACGCGGAAAGACGGATCTTCTGCAGCCAACTTACCTAAAGCGATACCCATTTTTTCTTGGTCAGCTTTGGTTTTTGGTTCAACAGCAACCGAGATTACTGGCTCAGGGAATTCCATGCGCTCAAGTGTAATCACGTTGTTCAAGTCACACAAAGTGTCACCCGTAGTAACGTCTTTCAAACCGATAGCTGCAGCGATGTCACCGGCCAAGATCTCTTTGATCTCTTTACGGTCGTTCGCGTGCATCTGAACCATACGGCCGATACGCTCTTTCTTGCTTTTCACTGGGTTTAATACGCTGTCACCTTGTGCCAGCACGCCCGAGTAAACGCGTAAGAAAGTTAATGTACCAACAAATGGGTCGGTCGCAATTTTGAATGCCAACGCTGAGAACGGCTCTTTGTCGTCTGACTTACGAATGCCTTCTTCACCGTTTTCAAGAATACCGCGAATCGCTTTTACTTCAGTAGGCGATGGAAGATATTCAATAACCGCATCCAATACTGCTTGAACGCCTTTGTTCTTAAATGCAGAACCACACAGACACAACACGATTTCGTTGTTCAGTGTACGCTGACGCAAACCAAGTTTGATTTCAGCTTCAGTCAAGTCACCTTCTTCAAGGTACTTGTTCATGAACTCTTCGTTCGCTTCAGCCGCAGCTTCAACGAGATCAGCATGATAAGCTTCAGCTTCGTCACGCAGTTCAGCTGGAATTTCTTCATAAGTGAAGGTCATACCCTGGTCTTCTTCAGTCCAGTTAATAGCCTTCATTTTGATCAAGTCGATAACGCCTTTGAAGTTGTCTTCTGCACCAATTGGTAACTGAATTGGCACTGGAACAGCTGCTAAGCGAGATTTGATCTGACCGACAACGCGCAAGAAATCTGCACCTGCACGGTCCATTTTGTTTACGAATACCATACGTGGTACTTCGTATTTGTTGGCTTGACGCCATACCGTTTCAGTTTGTGGTTGTACGCCAGAAGACGCACACAGTACAACAACGGCACCATCAAGAACACGCAGTGAACGTTCTACTTCGATAGTGAAGTCAACGTGTCCTGGAGTATCGATGATGTTGATGCGGTGTTCAGGGAACTGCGCATCCATACCACGCCAGAATGAAGTTACGGCAGCTGAGGTGATAGTGATACCACGCTCTTGCTCCTGCTCCATCCAGTCGGTTGTTGCCGCACCATCATGTACCTCACCAATTTTGTGAGATAGGCCGGTGTAGAACAACACGCGCTCGGTCGTGGTCGTTTTACCTGCGTCTACGTGAGCACAGATACCGATATTACGATAGCGCTCAATCGAAGTTTGTCGAGCCACAATAAATACCTCTTAGGGTTACTTGTGAATTTACCAGCGATAATGTGCGAACGCTTTGTTCGCTTCGGCCATACGGTGGACGTCTTCACGCTTCTTCACAGCAGAGCCTTTGTTTTCTGACGCATCTAGCATTTCACCTGCCAGACGCTGAGCCATGGATTTTTCACCCCGTGTACGCGCAGCATCAACTAACCAACGCATTGCAAGGGCATTACGACGCACTGGGCGTACTTCCACTGGCACTTGGTAAGTAGAACCACCAACACGGCGTGATTTTACTTCCACTGCAGGGCGCACGTTATCCAATGCGGTTTCAAATACGTCTAAGTGCGATTTGCTCGACTTTTCAGCCAAGATATCTAATGCACCGTAGATAATTTTTTCTGCTACTGCTTTCTTGCCGTCAACCATGACGACATTGATGAACTTAGCCAACAACTCTGATCCGAACTTAGGATCTGGTAAAATTTTACGTTGACCTATGACGCGTCTTCTTGGCATCTCAATTTCTCCGATTAATTCAGGGTATTACCCAAAACTTAAATTACAGTGTTTGGCCTTACTAACGGAGAACCGTTAAGATTTGGGCCGCTTCGCGCCGTACTTAGAACGACCTTGACGACGGTCGTTTACGCCCGCACAGTCAAGTGCGCCACGCACTGTGTGATAACGCACACCTGGCAAGTCTTTAACACGGCCGCCGCGGATTAACACGACACTGTGCTCTTGCAAGTTGTGACCTTCACCACCAATGTACGAAGATACTTCGTACCCGTTCGTCAAACGCACACGGCATACTTTACGCAATGCAGAGTTTGGCTTCTTCGGGGTGGTCGTATAAACACGGGTACATACACCGCGTTTTTGTGGGCAAGCCTCAAGCGCCGGAACGTTGCTTTTCACAACCGGCTTTTGACGACCTTTGCGCACCAGCTGGTTAACTGTTGCCATTCAATACTCCTGCTTATGTTGATGTACTCAACAGAATGAAAAATCCAATTTCCCCGCTTCGTGGGTGAACCTAAACGCTAAGCACAAGCAAAGCGCCCGAATATGGGGAGGCCGAATTTTATAGGTCAATAATTGGACTGTCAAGGATAGAAACAAAAGAGCCAGCGCGGGTTCCCGGCTGGCTCTTGTTCTATTTACCGACAGCTTCCTGATTAATCAGCGCTATTGTCCGTATCCACGTCGTTGGTATCGACATCGTTACCTGCATTCAATGCATCGGCAAGTTGCTGCTCAGCTTCCAAAGCAGTGACTTTTGGAGCCGCTACCATGTCTGCTGCTTCAGCACGCTTGCGCGCACGTTCGCGGTGATATGCGAAACCGGTACCGGCTGGAATCAAGCGACCCACAATAACGTTCTCTTTCAAGCCACGTAATGGATCTTGCTTGCCCTGCACCGCGGCTTCGGTTAACACGCGAGTCGTTTCTTGGAACGACGCGGCTGAGATAAACGATTCCGTCGACAGTGACGCTTTGGTGATACCTAACAACTGACGCTCGAATGTCGCTGGCATTTTCTTCTCTGCTTCCGCTTTTGCGTTGGCAGCTAAGACTTCGCTCAGTTCCATCATTTCGCCTTCGAGTAGTTCGGTCTCGCCTGGGCTCAAGATAATTGCCTTACGCAGCATCTGACGAACAATCGTTTCGATGTGCTTATCGTTAATCTTAACACCTTGTAAGCGGTAAACTTCCTGCACTTCGTTGACGATGTAGTTCGCCAATGCACTCACGCCACGCAGACGTAAGATATCGTGCGGAGCTTCAGGACCATCGGCAATAACTTCACCTTTAGTCACTTGCTCACCTTCAAAGATGTTCAACTGACGATACTTAGGAATCATCTCTTCGTACTGATCACCACCGTCAAGAGGCATGATAATCAGACGACGTTTGCCCTTCGTTTCTTTACCGAAGCTCACTGTACCTGACACTTCTGCAAGGATAGCTGGCTCTTTCGGACGACGTGCTTCGAACAAGTCGGCAACGCGCGGCAGACCACCGGTAATATCGCGTGTTTTTGAACCTTCTTGTGGAATACGTGCAACCGTATCACCTACTTTCACTTCCGCGTTGTCTTCCAAGTTGATAATGGCGTTACCAGGTAAGAAGTACTGCGCAGGCATATCCGTGCCCACGATGTTTACATCTTTACCTTTGGCATCAACCAATTTCACCATTGGACGCATGTCTTTACCGGCACTGGTACGTTGACCCGTTTCCAGTACAACAATGCTCGACAAGCCAGTCAGTTCGTCCGTTTGACGGGTCATAGTGACACCATCAATCAAGTCAACAAACTTCAGACGACCCGCTACCTCAGTAATGATTGGGTGCGTATGTGGATCCCAGTTAGCAACAATCTCACCCGCATCAACTGCAGCGCCTTCGTTCTTCTTCAGAACCGCACCGTAAGGTACTTTATAGCGCTCGCGCTCACGACCAAACTCGTCGATTAGCGTCAACTCAGTTGAACGTGAAGTGATAACCAAGTGCTTGTCACTGTTCTCAACGTATTTCGCGTTGTGCAGCTTCAACGTACCTTTGTTCTTCACTTGGACGTTGTTCGCCGCAGAGTCACGAGATGCAGCACCACCAATGTGGAACGTACGCATCGTTAACTGCGTACCTGGCTCACCGATAGACTGGGCAGCGATAACACCGACTGCTTCACCCTGGTTGACCATGTGTCCGCGTGCTAGGTCACGACCATAACAGTTGGCACACACACCGAAGTCGGTGTCACAGGTAATAACCGAGCGCACTTTAACTTCGTCGATTGAGTGTTCTTCAAGCAAGTCACACATCTTCTCGTCGAGAAGCGTGTTACGCGCAATCAGTACTTCTTTATCGTTGCCTGGCATCATCACGTCGTCACAAACTACACGACCCAATACGCGCTCACGCAATGGCTCAACTACGTCACCACCTTCAATCAATGGCTTGATGTAGAGACCTTCTAAAGTGCCACAATCTTCTTCAACGATAACGACGTCTTGTGCCACGTCGACCAAACGACGCGTCAAGTAACCGGAGTTCGCCGTCTTCAATGCTGTATCGGCCAAACCTTTACGAGCACCGTGAGTTGAGATGAAGTACTGAAGTACGTTCAGACCTTCACGGAAGTTAGCTGTAATTGGTGTTTCGATGATGGAGCCATCTGGCTTCGCCATCAAACCACGCATACCAGCCAACTGACGAATCTGCGCGGGGCTACCACGAGCACCAGAATCGGCCATCATGTAGACAGAGTTGAACGAGTCTTGCTGTTCTTCTTCGCCTTTAGCGTTGATAACGGTTTCTTTCGACAAGTTTTCCATCATCGCTTTCGAGACTTTCTCGTTGGCGGTAGACCAAATGTCGATAACTTTGTTGTATTTCTCACCAGCAGTTACCAAGCCTTGCTCGAACTGCTCTTGAATTTCCGCTACTTCTTCTTCCGCTGCATCGATGATGATTTTCTTCGCTGCTGGGATAACCATGTCGTCGATACCTACAGAGGCACCCGCGATCATTGCGTAGTGGAAACCGGTGTACATGATTTGGTCAGCGAAGATGACAGTTTTCTTCAGACCCAAGTCACGATACGAACGGTTTAACAAACGACCGATCTGCTTTTTGCCCATTGACTGGTTAATCATGTCGAATGGCATACCTTCAGGCAGAATCAACGACAAGATCGCACGACCCACTGTGGTGTCGTAGATAGTCGAAGTATGTGATTCTTCACCTTCTTCGCTGATCAGCGTTTCAGCTAAGCGCACTTTCACGCGCGAGTGCAATTGCACGGCGCCAGTACGATAAGCTTTTTCGGCTTCTTTGGCATTCTTGAAGATCATGCCTTCGCCTTTGCCATTCACCTTTTCACGAGTCATGTAGTACAGACCCAATACAACGTCCTGTGAAGGCACGATGATTGGATCACCACTCGCTGGTGACAAGACGTTATTGGTCGACATCATCAACGCACGCGCTTCCAGCTGTGCTTCGAGAGTCAATGGCAAGTGAACGGCCATTTGGTCACCGTCGAAGTCGGCGTTGTAGGCCGCACACACGAGTGGGTGCAACTGAATCGCTTTACCTTCAATCAGTACTGGTTCGAACGCTTGGATACCCAAACGGTGCAAGGTTGGTGCACGGTTCAACAGTACTGGGTGCTCTTTGATGACTTCGTCGAGTACGTCCCAAACTTCTGGGATTTCGCGCTCAACCATTTTCTTCGCTGCTTTGATGGTCGTTGCTAAACCACGGCCTTCAAGCTTGCCATAGATGAACGGCTTGAATAATTCCAATGCCATTTTCTTCGGCAAACCACACTGATGCAGACGCAATTTAGGACCAACGGTAATAACCGAACGGCCTGAGTAGTCAACCCGCTTACCCAAAAGGTTTTGACGGAAACGACCTTGCTTACCTTTGATCATATCGGCCAAAGATTTCAGTGGGCGCTTGTTGGTACCGGTAATAGCACGGCCACGACGACCGTTGTCTAACAGGGCATCAACCGCTTCTTGCAGCATACGTTTTTCGTTACGCACGATGATGTCCGGAGCCGCGAGGTCAAGTAGACGCTTCAAACGGTTATTCCGGTTAATCACACGGCGATACAAGTCGTTCAAGTCAGAAGTCGCGAAACGACCGCCATCCAACGGCACCAATGGACGTAAATCAGGTGGCAGTACTGGCAATACTTTGAGGATCATCCACTCTGGCTTGTTACCTGAATAGTGGAATGACTCAAGCAGTTTCAGACGCTTGCTGATTTTCTTCCGCTTGGTTTCAGAGTTGGTTTCTGGCAGCTCTTCACGCAACACTTTGATATCAGCTTCGATATCAATGTGATGTAACAAGCTCAGAATTGCTTCTGCGCCCATTTTCGCTTCGAACTCGTCACCGTGCTCTTCTAATGAATCGAGGTATTCTTCTTCAGTCAGAATTTGACCACGCTCAAGCGATGTCATCCCAGCTTCAGTAACCACATATGATTCGAAATACAGCACACGCTCGATATCACGCAAGGTCATATCTAGCATCAAACCGATACGGCTTGGCAGTGACTTCAAGAACCAAATGTGCGCAACTGGACTTGCGAGTTCAATGTGGCCCATGCGCTCGCGACGAACTTTCGTCAACGTCACTTCGACACCACACTTCTCACAGATCACGCCACGGTGCTTCAAGCGCTTGTACTTACCGCACAAACACTCGTAGTCTTTGACTGGACCGAAGATCCGAGCACAGAACAAACCATCACGCTCCGGCTTAAACGTCCGGTAGTTGATCGTTTCTGGCTTCTTCACTTCACCAAATGACCAGCTGCGGATCATGTCCGGCGACGCGAGTCCGATGCGAATAGCATCGAACTCTTCGGTCTGGTTCATTGGTTTTAAGAACTTTAATAAGTCTTTCACGATTTATCTCCTGGCAATTTGCGTCCGGTGGTGTCTCAGTCTTGGTCCAACTCAATGTTGATACCGAGCGAGCGGATTTCCTTCAACAATACGTTGAACGATTCCGGCATACCTGCTTCCATCCGCAGATCGTTGTCGACAATGTTTTTGTACATCTTCGTCCGACCGTTCACGTCGTCCGACTTCACTGTCAACATCTCTTGCAGCGTATAAGCAGCACCGTAAGCTTCCAGTGCCCACACTTCCATCTCACCGAAGCGCTGACCACCGAATTGCGCTTTACCACCCAGCGGCTGCTGAGTAACCAAGCTATATGAACCGGTAGAACGGGCATGCATTTTGTCATCAACCAAGTGGTTCAATTTCAGCATGTACATGTAACCTACTGTTACATCACGCTCAAACCGGTCACCGGTACGGCCATCATACAAAGTAATCTGACCTGACTCTGGCAAATCACCCAACTTCAGGAGTTCTTTAATTTCGCTCTCAACAGCACCATCGAATACTGGCGTTGCGGTCGGCAAGCCTTTCTTCAAGTTGCCGGCAAGACGCAGCACTTCATCATCACTAAAGTCATTAATATCGACTTCTTGACGCGAATCACCTAACGCATAAACCTTCTGCAAGAATTCACGCATTTCGGCAACTTTAACCTGCTGCTTCAACATATTTTCAATTTTGGTACCGATACCGCGAGCCGCTAAGCCTAAATGCGTCTCAAGGATCTGACCAATGTTCATCCGCGACGGTACACCCAACGGGTTCAATACGATGTCGACAGGATTACCATGCTCGTCATAAGGCATGTCTTCCACTGGAACGATGGTTGAAATAACACCTTTGTTCCCGTGACGTCCTGCTAACTTATCACCCGGTTGGATACGGCGGCGAACAGCAAGATACACTTTGACAATTTTCAGAACGCCTGGCGCTAAATCATCACCTTGGGTGATTTTGCGACGCTTGTTCTCAAACTTGTTGTCGAAGTCAGTACGTAATTCTTCGTACTGCTCAGCAATTTGCTCAAGCGACTTTTGTGCAGCTTCTTTCTTCAAGTTTTGCGTCAGCCATTTGCTCTGCTCTAGGCCAGCCAGTTTTGATTCATCAAAACCATTGGCGAGTAGCAAAGTGCGAGCGCGCTCAAAAATACCGCGTTCAAGAATCTTGAACTCGTCAGTTAAGTCTTTCTTAACTTGTTTGAGCTGCATCTCTTCAATAGCAACCGCACGTTTATCTTTCTCAACGCCGTCACGCGTGAATACTTGAACGTCAATAACCGTTCCAGTAACACCGTTTGGTACACGCAGAGAGCTGTCTTTTACGTCAGACGCTTTCTCACCAAAAATAGCTCGCAAGAGTTTCTCTTCAGGAGTGAGCTGAGTTTCGCCTTTCGGAGTTACTTTACCCACCAAGATATCGCCACCGTTGACTTCAGCACCTACATAAACAACACCTGACTCGTCAAGTTTGTTCAATGCTGACTCACCAACGTTCGGGATATCAGAAGTGATTTCTTCTGCGCCCAATTTGGTATCACGTGCCACACAGTTCAGCTCTTGAATGTGGATAGTGGTTAAACGATCTTCTTGCACGACACGCTCAGAGATGAGGATCGAGTCTTCGAAGTTGTAACCATTCCACGGCATGAACGCGACGCGCATGTTCTGACCTAACGCTAATTCACCCATATCAGTTGACGGACCGTCAGCCAATACGTCACCACGCATAACCGGCTCACCCACATTGACTGTCGGGGTCTGGTTAATACAGGTGTTCTGGTTTGAACGGGTGTATTTGGTCAGGTTGTAAATATCGATACCTGCTTCACCCGGTACCATTTCTTCTTCGTTTACTTTCACGACGATGCGGCTAGCGTCAACTTTATCGACTACACCACCACGTTTCGCGACTACAGTAACACCAGAGTCAACGGCAACCGTACGCTCAATACCGGTACCAACCAACGGCTTATCAGCGCGCAAAGTCGGAACTGCTTGGCGTTGCATGTTTGAACCCATCAAGGCACGGTTGGCGTCATCGTGCTCAAGGAATGGAATCAAGCTCGCAGCAATCGATACGATTTGCTGCGGGGCAACGTCCATGTATTGAACTTGCTCTTTAGACATGAGCGTAAATTCATTTTTGTGACGGCACGGAACCAAGTCGTCAATCAACTCACCTTTTTCGTTCAACGCGACGTTTGCCTGTGCAATGACGAAGTTACCTTCTTCAATGGCTGACAAATAATCGACGTCGTCGGTGACCACACCATTTTCGAATTTACGGTATGGAGTTTCTAAGAAACCGTATTCATTGGTGCGCGCAAACGTTGCCAATGAGTTAATCAGACCGATGTTCGGACCTTCTGGAGTTTCGATTGGACAAACCCGACCATAATGCGTTGGGTGTACGTCACGAACTTCGAAACCTGCACGTTCACGAGTCAAACCGCCCGGCCCTAATGCAGAAATACGACGCTTATGCGTGACTTCTGAGAGCGGGTTGTTTTGGTCCATGAACTGCGACAATTGGCTCGAACCGAAGAATTCTTTCACCGCGGCGCTGATTGGCTTCGCGTTGATCAAATCTTGCGGCATGATGGCATCTAGGTCACCCAAGCTTAAGCGTTCTTTCACGGCACGCTCAACACGGACTAAGCCAACGCGGAATTGGTTTTCAGCCATTTCGCCCACTGAACGAATGCGACGGTTACCCAAGTGGTCGATATCATCGACTTCATCAAGACCGTTACGGATTTCGATCAGCTTCTTCATGACTTCAACAATGTCTTCTTTGCTCAGTGTGCCTGAACCAGTCAAGTCATCGCGACCTAAACGACGGTTGAACTTCATGCGACCGACTGCTGACAAGTCATAGCGGTCTTCACTGAAGAACAAGTTTTCGAATAAGTTTTCTGCCGCTTCTTTCGTTGGCGGCTCACCTGGGCGCATCATCCGGTAGATTTCTACCAACGCTTCGAGGCGATTTGAAGTGGTGTCGATACGCAAGGTTTCGCTCATGTATGGACCATGGTCCAAGTCATTCACGAACAGTGTTTCGAATTTCTTAAAGCCAGCTTCACGTAACTTCGCTAACAGCTCAAGGGTCAATTCACTGTTGGCAGTAGCTATAACTTCACCCGTTTTCTTCTCAACGCAGTCTTTGGCTAAGACTTTGCCGACGAGATATTCGAGTGGAACTTCCATTTCTGGCTGGTTCAGCTGAGCAATCTGGTTGATATGGCGCGCGGTGATGCGACGACCTTTCTCAACGATGATTTCGCCATCATCGTTTTTGATATCAAACTTGGCAGTTTCGCCGCGCAGACGCTCTGGTACCAATTGCATGAACACTTTCTTGCTCTTGAATTGGAAGTACGTCGTGTCGAAGAACATATCGAGAATTTCTTCGGTACTGTACTCAAGCGCACGCAAAATGATCGACGCTGGTAATTTCCGGCGACGGTCAATACGAACGAATACGTTATCTTTCGGATCAAACTCGAAATCTAACCAAGAACCACGGTATGGAATAACCCGTGCGTTATACAGAACTTTACCTGACGAATGGGTTTTACCCTTGTCATGGTCAAAGAATACGCCTGGCGAACGGTGCAACTGAGAAACGATTACGCGCTCAGTACCATTGATAACAAAAGTACCGTTGTCAGTCATCAGGGGGATTTCACCCATGTAGACTTCTTGCTCTTTAATGTCTTTTACAGTGCCTGCTGCCGCTTCTTTGTCGTACAAAACTAAGCGCAGTTTGACGCGCAAAGGAGCAGAATAGGTAATGCCACGGATTTGACATTCATTAACGTCAAATACAGGCTCACCCAAGTGATAGCTCACGTACTGTAGTTCTGAGTTACCGGAATATGCGGTAATCGGAAATACTGAGCGGAACGCCGCTTCCAGGCCATAATTAGCATCTGGATCCGGATCGATGAATTTTTTAAATGAATCTAATTGGATTGACAGCAGGTAAGGTACCTCAAGTACATGAGGTCGTTTACCGAAATCCTTGCGAATACGTTTTTTCTCAGAGTAGGAGTACGCCATGGGGTTCCTCAGCTAGCTGATTGATGACCCTAACTACCGAAGGAGTCAGTAGTTAAAAACAAACCAGTATTAGTTTGTCGTTCCCGTTTTTGTCACCGCGAGCATGCACCCCAAGAACGGGCAAAAATGATACATGCTTAACAGCGCAAAAAGGCTGGTGACCCAAAAGTCACCAGCCCTTGGCCTAAAAGGCCGCTTTTATTTCGTGCAGTTGCTTACTTAAGTTCAACTTCCGCACCGGCTTCTTCAAGCTCTTTCTTCAGTGCTTCAGCGTCCGCTTTCGCGATGCCTTCTTTCACTGCTACTGGAGCTGATTCAACCATGTCTTTCGCTTCTTTCAAGCCTAAACCGGTAGCGCTACGTACTGCTTTAATAGCAGCAACTTTGTTAGCACCGGCAGCTTTCAAGATTACGTCAAATTCAGTTTTTTCTTCTTCAGCAGCTGCACCGGCAGCAGCTGGACCAGCTGCTACTGCAACAGCAGCAGATGCGTCAACACCGAATTTTTCTTCTGCAGCAGCGATCAGATCAACAAGATCCATAACTGGCATTTCAGCGATTGCATTCAAAATATCTTCTTTAGTAAGAGCCATAACTCTAAACTCCTGGGTTATAAATTACAAAAAATTGGTTAAAAAAACCGCTTCTATTTAGCGTCTTTAATTGCCGCCAACACACGCACAAACTTAGTAGGCACTTCGTTGATAGTACGAACGAACTTACTAACAGGCGCTTTGAAGGTGGCCAGCAATTTCGCCAATGCTTCGTCGCGAGTCGGAAGTGAAGCAACCGCTTCTAGCTTATCTGCACCCATCAAACCGTTACCGATTGACAGAGCAGTTACTTTCAGGTGCTTGTTGTCTTTCGAAAAGTCTTTGAACAAACGCGCAGCAGAACCAGGCGCGTCCAAAGAAAATCCGTAAACTAAAGGACCTTTCAGTGCTGGGTCCATGTCCTCGAACTGCGTATCGACAAATGCGCGACGAGCCAGAGTGTTCCGAATAACTTTCAGATACACGCCTTGCTCACGAGCTTGACGACGCAGGACAGTCATGTCCGCAACTTCCATTCCGCGATACTCAGCAACAGCGACGGATAGAGCTTTTGAAGCAACTTCGTTAACTTCTTTAACGATTGCTTTTTTTGCTGCTAAACCTAGTGCCACTGATATCACCTCTTAATTAAGCCTTCGGCAAAGCCTCAGGCTAACGTTACACATAGACAGACCAGCACAGCATCTGTCACGTTGTCACGGTGAATCTCTACCCAGAGAGTCTGAGTCGGATATCACCATCTGCGCAGGACATTAAGTGTCGCTTATTATTCCTTCTCAGGAATCAGCCGCGATACACCTGCGGTCTTGGATGGGAGCGTTAGCCCCAACCCACAAACCTTTACTTAACAGCAGCCAATGAACCTTGGTCGATGGCAACGCCAGCGCCCATAGTGGTTGATAAGCTGACTTTCTTGATGAACTGACCTTTTGCAGAAGAAGGCTTCGCTTTCTTCAATGCAACAAGCAGTGCTTCTAAGTTTTCTTTCAGTTTGTCGTTATCGAAATCAACTTTACCGATAGTCGCGTGGATAATACCCGCTTTATCGTTGCGATAACGAATCTGACCAGATTTTGCGTTCTGCACAGCAGTCGCAACATCAGGAGTAACCGTACCCGTTTTTGGGTTAGGCATCAGGCCACGTGGACCTAAGATTTGACCTAACATACCAACTACGCGCATTGCGTCTGGAGAAGCGATTACAACGTCAAAGTCCATTTGGCCTTTCTTCACTTGCTCAGCCAAATCTTCCATACCAACGATGTCTGCACCTGCAGCTTTCGCTTTCTCTGCATTCGCGCCGCTAGTAAATACAGCAACACGAACTTCGCGACCGGTACCGTTTGGTAATACAGTTGCGCCACGGACGTTTTGGTCCGATTTACGAGCGTCGATACCCAGGTTTACTGAGACATCAACACTTTCTTTGAATTTGGCAGTTGCCAGTTCTTTCAACAAGTTGATTGCTTCGTTGATTTCATAATCACGCGCTTCAACTTTCTCACGAATTAAACGTGCACGTTTGCTCAATTTAGCCATCTTACAGACCCTCCACTTTCAGGCCCATCGCACGAGCTGAACCGGCGATAGTACGTACTGCTGCGTCAAGGCTAGCCGCTGTTAAGTCTGGCTCTTTAACCTTCGCAATGTCTTCTAACTGAGCACGGGTAACAGTACCCACTTTCTCAGTGTTTGGACGACCTGAACCACTCTTGATGCCTGCTGCTTTTTTCAGCAAGAAGGCCGCTGGAGGAGTTTTAGTGATAAACGTGAAAGAACGGTCTTCGAAGACAGAAATTTCAACTGGAACTGGAGCGCCTTTTTCAAGTTCGCCAGTTGCCGCGTTGAATGCCTTACAGAATTCCATGATATTTACACCGTGCTGACCCAAAGCAGGACCAACAGGTGGTGATGGGTTAGCTGCACCGGCTGCTACTTGCAGCTTGATGATAGCTTTTAACTTCTTAGCCATTGCTTATTGCCTCTTGTTGTGGGTCTAGCGCCTTGTAAATCGTCCATTTTTACTGCCTCTCGGCACCTGTAAAAACGAAGAGGTGACTTACTCTAACGGCTCCCCGATATAAAAAAGGAGGCGAATTATATGCATAATCGCCACCGATTGCAATCAAAAAGAGCGTTTTTCGTACGCTTCGCTTTTCGTTGTTCGTCCGTTCACTTCGTTCACTCTTCGAAGAGCGCAGCGGACGATCAGCGTAGCGTTCGAATAACGAACAACGCTCTTGGGTTATTAGGCTTTTTCTACCTGCACGAATTCGAGTTCTACTGG
The DNA here is from genome assembly GCA_003030745.1 of Pseudidiomarina aestuarii. The sequence continues at coordinate 14,690 of PYVG01000026.1, forward strand.
CGTTGCGCGGCCGAAGATTGAGACCGATACCGTCAAGCGGCTCTTCTCATAGTCGACGCTTTCAACGGTACCGTTGAAGTCTGCGAACGGACCATCGTTAACACGAACCATTTCGCCTGGCTCGAACATCGTTTTCGGACGCGGCTTATCGACTGACTCTTGCAGACGATTCAAAATAGTATCCGCTTCTTTCTGGGTAATTGGCGTTGGGCGATCTTGTTTACCACCGATAAAACCAAGTACACGTGGGATGCTTTTCACCAAGTGCCATGAATCTTCATCCATGATCATTTCGACGAGCACATAACCAGGGAAGAATTTACGCTCGCTCTTGCGACGTTGACCTGCACGCATTTCAACGACTTCTTCAGTTGGAACGAGAACTTCACCGAACTTGTCTTCCATGCCATGCATTTTGATGTGCTCACGCAGAGAGTTTGCAACCCGCGCTTCGTAGCCTGAAAAAGCTTGAACAACGTACCAGCGTTTTTGAGCAGTCATTGATTAAAACTCCAGTCCGGTAAAGAAGCCGACGACCCGCACGAGAATGGCATCCATTCCCCACAAGATCAGCGACACAATTGCAGTAGCAACAAGAATAATTAGCGTAGTCTGGGTCGTTTCTTGACGCGTAGGCCAAACGACTCGGCGCACTTCAGTGCGGCTTTCTTTAGCGAATGCACGGAAGCGACGACCTTTGTCGGTCATGCCAGCAACGATACCTGCAACTGCAACTAGAATAACCACGCCAATGGCGCGATACAGAATCGATACTTGCTCGCCATAATAGTAGTTACCGACTACCGCTGCAGCTAATAACGCAATGGCGACGACCCACTTGATGCCGTCAAAAGAACTCGTTTGCGTTTCAGTTTGTGCACTCATTCTTAATTCCTAATTATACAAATCGGGTAAAAGTGAAAGGTAAATGGTGAATAGATAACAGCATAACTTTCATCGTGCGTTTCTATTCACTGTTCCCTATTCACTGTTCACATATATTGTGTGGCAGGGGTGGAGGGATTCGAACCCCCAACCGTCGGTTTTGGAGACCGCTGTTCTACCAATTGGAACTACACCCCTGCAGGTTCTATCTATGTGACAGAAACGGACGCTGTATTATACCGATCAAGTTTGTGAACACAAGACCGAAGGGTGAGTGAAGAGTGAAAAGTGAATAGGGAACAGGGAATAGAAAGACCAAACACAAAAAAGCCAA
>PYVG01000027.1 GCA_003030745.1 Pseudidiomarina aestuarii
TGCATGATGTCAGGGAAACGGTTGATGCCATGAAAATAGTGGCGGCAACCTTGGCAGGAGATAATTAATTGAGTCAGCGTAAATATTTTGGTACCGACGGGGTACGTGGTCGCGTCGGTGAGTTTCCGATCACACCTGACTTCGCGGTCAAACTCGGTTGGGCAGCAGGAACGGTCTTATCCGCGAACGGTAACTATCGGGTCTTGATGGGTAAGGATACGCGGATTTCTGGCTATATGCTGGAGTCTGCACTCGAGGCTGGCTTGCTCTCAGCAGGCGTGAGCGTCGAATTCCTCGGGCCTATGCCGACACCGGCAGTCGCCTATTTAACGCGTAATTTCAGAGCTGCTGCAGGCATTGTCATTAGTGCTTCGCACAATCCCTATTACGATAATGGCATTAAGTTCTTTTCAGATATCGGTAGCAAGTTACCCGATCATGTTGAAGCCGAGATCGAGCGTTTGCTCGATGAGCCCATTAAATGTGTTCCTTCGGAAGACATGGGGCGCGCGAGTCGAATTGGTGATGCGCCCGGTCGTTATATCGAGTTTTGTAAGAGCGTATTCCCGAGTGATTTGTCGCTGCGCGGTATGCGTATTGTGGTGGATTGCGCGCACGGTGCGACTTACCACATTGCGCCAGATGTACTGCGTGAACTTGGCGCTGACATTTGGGAAATCGGCACGGAGCCGAATGGTGTCAACATCAACGAAAAATGTGGTGCCACACACTTGGACGCATTGCGCGAAAAAGTGCTGAAAGAAAAAGCAGATTTAGGCTTTGCGCTGGATGGTGATGGTGATCGCATTATGTTAGTCACGCCGAGTGGACGAATTGTCGATGGCGACGATATTGTCTTTATCCTAGCACGTGCGGCGCAGCAAGATGGTTTATTGCAGGGCGGTATTGTTGGCACGCTGATGAGTAATTTTGCACTAGAGAAATTCTTCACCGACCGCCGCATTCCATTCGTTCGCGCTAAAGTGGGTGATCGGTATGTGATGGAAGAATTGGTCAAACGCGACTGGCGTATTGGTGGCGAGAACTCTGGCCATATTATTAATCGTCAATACCATAGTACCGGTGACGGTATTATCGCTGGCTTACAAGTACTGACGGCTATGCTCCGCGAATAATGCGTGCGCCTTTCATTGCGGCAATCGTTGCCGCTGCGATACTTGCAGACAGGCGTTCAGCCACATCTCGACCCGTTACCTGCCCCAACATGGACTTGCGCGACACACCAATCAGCAGCGGTAACCCAAGTTCGTGAAATGCCTGTAATCGTTGTAATAATTGGTAATTATGCCTGATAGATTTACCAAACCCAAAGCCTGGATCAAGAAAGATACGACTCGAGTCAATACCGGCTGTAGCACAAGCACGCACGCGGTCACTTAAAAAGGATTTTACCTCACCAACCACATCGTCATAAGACGGCTCGTGTTGCATGGTTCTGGGCTCACCCTGCATATGCATCAAGCACACGTCTACTTGGCTTGCGGCCACCGCGTCCAAGGCTCCTTCAGCACGTAATGCCTGTACATCGTTAATCATTGCCACACCCGCATTGATGGCTTCGCCCATCACTCCGGCTTTGGACGTATCTACGGAAACTTTCACGGCAAAGCGTGACCGAACCGCTTCTACCAACGGAATCACTCGCTCTAACTCTTCTTGCAACGTCACGCTAGCGGCACCCGGTCGCGTCGACTCACCACCAATATCAATATAACCGGCGCCCTCTGCAACCAGTTGTTCCACTTGTCGTAAAGCGCGATCAAGCGTCGAGAATTTACCGCCATCAGAGAAGGAATCGGGCGTGGTATTCACAATTCCCATCACCTGAATCAATGGTGACCCCATGCAAAAATTTCCTTAAATTGTCTTCCCGAGGAAAGGGATGCAAAAAAAAGCCCCTGAACGGGGCTTTTGATGACTTAACTCGCCGGAGCGTCGCCCGGTTTACCGTTCGTTAGTGGCTCATCAGAATTTGCTGTAGCGCCACTACCGCCCGATGTATTTTCAGGCTTTCGCCAATCACGTGGTTCGCGTACATCACGTCGATTCATCAGATCGTCAATTTGATCGGCATCAATGGTTTCGTACTTCATCAACGCGTCTTTCATCGAATGTAGAATATCTACATTCTCTTCTAAAATACGCTGTGCACGCTGATAGTTACGATCAATAAAGTCTTTGATCTCTTGGTCAATGGCCCGAGCCGTTTCGTCGGACATGTGTTTATGTTGCGTCACTTGACGTCCCAAAAACACTTCGCCCTCATCTTCAGCATAAAGCAATGGTCCCATTTTTTCAGACAGACCCCATTGTGTCACCATCTTACGAGCGATCATGGTTGCCCGCTCGATATCGTTTGATGCGCCGGTTGTGACTTTCTCATCACCGTAGATAATCTGCTCTGCTAAACGACCACCGAACAGACTTGAAATCATACTCTCTAAATGCTGCTTCGAATGACTCACTCGGTCTTGCTCTGGCAAGTACATGGTCACACCTAAAGCACGGCCACGAGGAATAATCGAAACTTTGTAGACGGGGTCATGCTCTGGCACTAAACGTCCAACAATGGCGTGACCGGCTTCATGATAAGCAGTCATTGCTTTCTCATCATCCGTCATAACCATCGAACGGCGTTCCGCGCCCATCATGATTTTGTCTTTCGCTTTATCAAACTCTTCTTGTGAAACCACACGTTTGTTACCACGCGCTGCGAACAATGCCGCCTCGTTCACCAAGTTTGCTAAGTCAGCACCAGAAAAACCAGGCGTCCCGCGTGCGATGACGGATGCATTCACATCGTCACCTAACGGCACTTTGCGCATGTGTACTTTCAGAATTTGTTCACGTCCGCGCACATCTGGCAGACCTACCATTACTTGACGGTCAAAGCGGCCTGGACGCAATAACGCTGGGTCTAATACGTCTGGACGGTTGGTTGCGGCAATCACAATAATACCTTCATTGCCTTCGAAGCCATCCATCTCAACCAGCATCTGGTTCAATGTTTGCTCGCGCTCGTCGTGTCCGCCACCGAGGCCTGCACCACGCTGACGACCGACCGCATCGATCTCATCAATAAAGATGATACATGGCGCCGATTTCTTTGCTTGCTCGAACATGTCACGCACACGCGACGCACCGACACCCACAAACATTTCAACGAAATCAGAACCTGAAATCGAGAAGAATGGGACGCGGGCTTCGCCAGCAATCGCTTTCGCTAATAAGGTTTTACCAGTTCCCGGAGGACCGACCATCAACACGCCTTTCGGAATTTTACCGCCGAGGCGTTGGAAACGACTTGGGTCTTTCAGATAGTCGACCAGCTCTGTCACTTCTTCTTTCGCTTCATCACAGCCAGCAACGTCGGCAAAGGTCGTTTTGATCTGGTCTTCACCCATCAAGCGAGCTTTACTCTTACCAAATGACATCGCGCCGCGGCCACCGCCACCACCTTGCATTTGACGCATGAAGAAAATCCACACACCAATCAACAGCAGCATCGGGAACCACGAAATCAATATCGAGGTCAGCATGCTTTGCTGCTCGACTGGTTTACCGACTACCTCAACATTGTTTTCCAACAAATCGTTTAGTAGTTGGTTGTCATTCCATGGAATTACTGTCTTAAATGTTTCGCCGGAGCGAGTCTGCGCAACAATTTCACGCTCCTCAATGGAGATATCCGCTTTGCGAATATTGCCATTATTCACTTGGGCGATAAATTTGTCATAAGACACTGTATTGTTGGCCGCTGTGCCTGGGCTGAAACTGTTAAAAACACTCATCAGCACTACAGCTATCACTAGCCACAGAATTAGATTTTTTGCCATATCGCTCAAAGCCGGTTACCTCATTCGTTATTCAGCCCACAGAGTACTACAATTTATAGCCGGTCGCCACTAAGTAGACCTCACGCGACCGCGCTCGGGAAGAGTCGGGCTTACGACTTTTCACCGTAGTAAAAGCAGCTCGTACTGCCTTTAAATAATCTTCAAAACCTTGCCCATGAAATACTTTGACGACAAAACTGCCATTCGGTTTCAACACCTGATGACACATATCGAGTGCCAGCTCCACGAGATACATCGCGCGCGGCTGATCGACAATGTCCGATCCGCTCATATTCGGAGCCATATCTGACAATACTACATCTACGTTTTTGCCACCGATTCGGGTCAATAATGCGTCTAGAACGCCTTCATCTCGAAAGTCACCCTCGAGGAAATCGACACCAGCGATTGGGTCCATCGGTAAAATATCACAGGCAATCACACGGCCTTGGCCTTGCGTCGCCTCAACCACATATTGTGACCAACCACCGGGAGCTGCGCCTAAATCGACAACGTTCATTCCCGGGCGAAGAATCCGATCCTTGTTCTGGATCTCTTCTAATTTAAACACAGCCCGTGAGCGCAAACCTTGCTTTTGCGCTTTCTGTACATAGTGGTCTTTAAAATGTTCTTGCAGCCATCGAGAGCTGCTTGCAGAGCGTTTTTTTGCCATTCTTTCTTACTCAACTAGCGTCTACCCCCTACATGGCGGTAGAATAGCGGAAATTCAAGTCTGTAGAGAGCATTATGACATGGCAAACGCCACAACTTTAAGTAATAAACAAAAACAACACCTAAAAAGCTTAGCGCATCCGCTCAAGCCAGTGGTGTTGTTAGGGGCAAATGGTCTCACTGAAGGCGTTATGGCTGAGATTGAGTTGGCTTTAGATCATCATGAATTGATCAAGGTTCGTGTACCTGGCGAAGAGCGTGAAGAACGGGAAGCCATCTACGCAACCATCGTTGCGCACACTGGCGCACACCGCGTTCAAGTGGTCGGCAAAATTCTGACCCTCTACAAGCCAAGCCCTGAGCTAAAAATCACTTTACCTCGCAAATAAACAGTCTCTTTCTAAGCTTATGGTTCCTGCTGCTGGTTGTTCATAGCGACGGCCAGCGCTTTACCAACTTGCTCGAGCGCTGTTTTGATATCCAACACGTTACTGCGTTCCAACATAAAGGTATCGAGCATCACACGCTTGGTCTGCTCAGTGACGGGCACACCATTGAGCTTCAAAATCGGTTCTGCGAGCGCTAATCCGGCGAGAGTCTTGTCAACGAAAACCCGATTGTCATAACCTGGCCGCACTTCGCCAAGTTCGCCCGGCTGCGGATAATGTAAACGTTGATTCGGTGCAAAAAACCAATCCAACGAAATACCATTTCGCAACAACCCTTCCACCAGCGTGGAATAGTTGACCTTGCCCCGCCGCTTCCAATTTGCATAAGTTGTGGCTGAAACGCCAAGCCAGCGCATGACGTGACTTATTTTGTGCTCGCCTGACAGCAGTCGGAGACGATACATACATTCTTCGAGATCGGGTAATTCCACCTTGCTTTTCATCCCTGTGTGTGATTTATTTCGACTCATGTCAAGTGACTCGTTTTTGGTGTTTTTAGTGTCATTTGACATGTTTTTATCTTCGTTTGACTTAATTTATGAGTTTATAGTGAATTCACAATAAAACTCACATCACAATTCACAACTAGCTCAAGCACTATACATAATGGACAACACAGAAATCAAAAAGGAATTAGCGAAACGTGGGTTTGACTACTCGATGCTGGCAGCAGCATTACAGAAGAGTCCGTCGTTAGTGTCGAAAGTTGCTGCCCGCAAAGCACGCTCACAGGTTGTTGCGCAAGCCATTGCTAAAGCTATCGGTAAGCCGATAGAAGAAGTCTTTCCAGATATTCATGCTTATCATAGTCCTGTCGTTAGTGCTGAACTCAAACAACAAAAACAAGCCGAATTAATTGCGTTACTCAATGATCGTGACGCATAAAAAAGCCCGCTTCAAAAGCGGGCTCTATATATTTTACTGTTCACTGTTCACTCTTTTCTAGCTCTCACAAATACTCGACCTTCACTACTTCGTACTCCACATCACCACTTGGTGTGCTGACTACGACCGCGTCATCGACTTGCTTGCCAATCAACGCGCGAGCAAATGGCGAGTTCACAGAAATCAGATTCTGCTTAATATCTGACTCATCATCTCCCACAATCTTGTAGGTCACTTCTTTATCTGTGCTGGTGTTGTACACCGTCACTGTTGACCCGAAGATCACTTTACCTTGGTTTGGAATCGTCGTGATATCGATGATCTGCGCGTTCGAAAGCTTCGCTTCAATTTCTTGAATGCGTCCCTCACAGAAGCCCTGCTGTTCACGCGCCGCGTGATATTCAGCGTTTTCTTTCAGGTCGCCGTGCTCACGTGCATCGGCGATTGCCTGAATGATACGCGGACGATCTTCAGATTTAAGACGCTTCAATTCTTCTCGCAGCATTTCAGCGCCGCGAGAGGTCATGGGTATTTGATTCATGCTGATGCAACCCTTTTATGCAAATCTTGTAGTGAGTTCACTCGCGCACGGTCGTCAGCAGTATTCGCCTTCACCGTCGCAAATGCTGCATTTAACGTGGTGGTGTAAATCACTTTATTCAAGAGTGCTTCACGACGAATATAGACGGAGTCTTCGATGGCTTGACGACCTTCGACAGTATTAATGATGTAACTGTACTCACCATTTTTAATGGCATCAACAATATTCGGTCGGCCTTCTTGTAACTTGTTCACAACTGAACACTCAAATCCGGCTTCGCCGAGCAGTTTCGCAGTACCGCGAGTCGCTTCTAAGGTAAAGCCTAAGCCAATCAATCCACGCGCTAAATCAAACAATCGAGCTTTGTCACCGTCGCGTACCGACAGGAGTGCTTTACCGGCTTTGGCTAAGGCTTCGCCTGCACCTAAGTTAGCTTTGGCATAAGCTTCTTCGAAACTTTCACCAACACCCATCACTTCGCCCGTGGAGCGCATTTCCGGACCACGGATTGGATCCACACCTTGGAACTTAGCGAATGGAATAACCACTTCCTTCACCGAGAAGTAAGGTGGAATCACCTCTTTGGTGTAGCCCTGCTCCGCTAATGATTGACCAACCATGACACGCGCTGCAATCTTTGCCAATGGCACGCCGGTTGCCTTAGATACGAAAGGTACCGTCCGCGCTGCGCGTGGGTTCACTTCAATCAGATAGATATCATCTTCTTTGATCGCGAACTGCGCATTCATCAAACCGTTCACGTTAAGCTCAAACGCGAGCTTGCGCATTTGGTCGCGTAACTCGTCTTGAATTTTCTCACCCAGTGAATACGGCGGTAACGAACAAGCGGAGTCACCGGAGTGCACGCCTGCTTGCTCAATGTGTTGCATGATGCCACCAATAAGTACATCACGACCGTCGCAAATGGCATCGACATCTACTTCAATAGCGTTGTCGAGGAAGCGATCCAGCAATACTGGTGCAGAGTTCGATACTTTTACTGCGTCGGTCAAATAGCGCAATAAATCGCTCTCATCGTAGACGATTTCCATTGCCCGCCCACCCAATACATAGGACGGACGAACCACGAGTGGATAGCCAATTCGCTCCGCTTCACGCAGTGCATCATCAATTTTCGTGACTGTCGCGTTCTCAGGCTGCTTCAACCCGAGGCGGCGCACCGCGCCTTGGAATCGCTCACGATCTTCCGCACGGTCAATCGCGTCTGGTGACGTACCAATAATGGGAACACCATTGGCTTCAAGTTCACGTGCCAGTTTCAATGGTGTCTGACCACCATACTGCACAATGACGCCCTCTGGTTTTTCAACTCGGACAATCTCGAGCACATCTTCCAAAGTAATAGGTTCGAAATACAGACGGTCTGACGTGTCATAATCCGTTGATACAGTTTCTGGATTACAATTCACCATGATGGTTTCGTAACCATCTTCGCGCAACGCCAATGCGGCGTGCACACAACAATAATCGAATTCGATGCCTTGGCCGATGCGGTTCGGTCCGCCCCCAATGACCATAATCTTCTTACGGTCGGTTGGCGCCGCTTCACACTCTTCATCGTAAGTAGAGTACATATATGCGGTATCTGATTTGAACTCAGCAGCACAGGTGTCAACGCGTTTGTAGACCGGTACCACATTGAGATCATGACGACGACGGCGCACTTCGCCTTCAGCCACATCTAACAAATCAGCAATGCGTTTGTCAGCAAACCCTTTACGCTTCAAGATACGCAATACTGGCTCGGTCAAACCGCTCATGCCGAGCTTCTGAACTTCAGCTTCCAGCAAGACAATTTCTTCAATTTGTATGAGGTACCACTCGTCGATACGCGTCAGTTCAAAGACTTCGCGCACACTCATTCCGAGACGGAAAGCGTCAGCAATGTAGAACAGACGCTCAGCACCGGGTTCTTTTAATTCACGAATGACTTTGCCACGCGCACCGCGGTCGTTGATGTCGACAATAGGATCAAAGCCGCTGACACCAATTTCGAGGCCACGCAATGCTTTTTGCAGTGACTCTTGCTGATTACGGCCAATCGCCATGACCTCACCGACTGACTTCATTTGCGTCGTGAGGCGGTCATTACAGCCGGCAAACTTCTCAAAGTTAAACCGCGGAATCTTGGTAACCACGTAGTCTAGTGCAGGTTCAAAAGACGCTGGGGTGACACCACCGGTGATCTCATTCTCCAGTTCATCCAGTGTGTAGCCGACCGCTAATTTTGCAGCAACTCGCGCAATTGGAAAGCCGGTAGCTTTCGAAGCAAGCGCAGACGAGCGCGACACGCGCGGATTCATTTCGATAATGACCATGCGTCCAGTATCAGGGTCGATACCGAATTGCACGTTCGAGCCACCCGTTTCAACACCAATTTCACGCAAGACAGCCATGGCTGCGTCTCGCATCAATTGGTACTCTTTATCGGTCAGTGTTTGCGCAGGCGCTACCGTAATGGAGTCTCCCGTGTGGATGCCCATTGGATCTAAGTTTTCAATCGCACAGACAATAATGCAGTTGTCATTTTTGTCACGCACCACTTCCATTTCATACTCTTTCCAACCAATCAATGACTCATCGATGAGCAGTTCTTTGGTTGGTGATAGATCTAACCCACGGCGACAAATTTCTTCGAATTCTTCGCGGTTGTAGGCAATACCGCCACCACTTCCACCCATCGTAAATGATGGCCGAATAATGCAAGGGAAACCAAGCCGCTCGAGAATCTCAAAGGCTTCGGTGAGGTTGTGGGCCACTTCTGCATTCGGCGTTTCAAGCCCAATAGCTTTCATGGCTTTGTCAAAACGATCGCGGTCTTCCGCTTTATCAATCGCGTCAGCATCCGCGCCAATCATTTCAACGTTAAATTTGTCCAAGACACCGTGTTTATCGAGCTCTAACGCGCAGTTCAGTGCAGTTTGCCCACCCATCGTCGGTAATACCGCATCTGGACGTTCAATTTCGATGATCTTGGCAACGACTTCCCAATGAATCGGTTCGATGTAGGTCACGTCGGCCATTTCAGGATCCGTCATGATGGTCGCTGGATTCGAGTTGACCAAGATAACGCGATACCCTTCTTCACGAAGCGCTTTACACGCCTGCGCACCTGAATAGTCGAATTCACATGCTTGCCCAATCACAATCGGGCCGGCGCCAAGAATCAGAATACTTTTTAAGTCGGTACGTTTTGGCATAATTAGTGGCTCATCAATTCGATAAAGTGGTCAAACAGCGGAGCTGCATCGTTCGGGCCAGGACTCGCTTCAGGGTGCCCCTGAAAGCTAAATGCTGGAACATCCGTGCGGTGAATACCCTGCAAGGTATTATCGAACAGAGATTTATGGGTCACCTTCAGAGTGTCAGGAAGATTCGCTTCATCCACCGCAAAACCATGATTCTGGCTGGTGATCATGACTCGTCCCGTGGCCAAGTCTTGCACCGGGTGGTTGGCGCCGTGATGACCAAATTTCATCTTCACGGTAGTGGCGCCACTGGCTAACGCCAATAATTGGTGGCCAAGACAAATACCGAACACCGGGATATTGGCAGCGATAATCTCTTTAATTGCGGTAATCGCGTAGTCACAAGGTTCAGGGTCACCGGGACCATTCGACAAGAACACACCGTCTGGTTCCATCGCTAACACTTCTGCAGCCGGTGTTTGCGCCGGCACGAGCGTCACTTTGCAACCGCGGTCAGCTAACATCCGTAAAATATTACGTTTGCAGCCATAGTCATAGGCAACGACATGAAACTTGGGCGCTTCGAGTGTGCTGAAACCATGGCCCAGCCGCCAACTTTGTCCCATCCACTCCACTGGCGTTTTGATAGTGACTTCTTTCGCCAAATCCATTCCCTTCAATCCAGGGAATGCGCGGGCTTGCTCTAACGCTGCATCGACATCGATGTCACCGGCCATGATGCAACCATTTTGGGCACCTTTTTCGCGCAAGATTCGAGTCAGTTTACGGGTATCAATATCAGCGATACCGACCACATTGCGCTGGCGTAAGTAATCACCCAGTGATTGTTCCCGACGGAAGTTACTCGCTTTCAGCGATAAGTCACGGATGATGAGGCCTTTTGCCCAAACCCGATTGGATTCTTCGTCTTCGTGATTGGTGCCGTAATTGCCAATGTGGGGATAAGTGAGAGTGACGATCTGTTCAGCATAGGAGGGGTCGGTGAGAATTTCTTGGTAGCCAGTCATTGCGGTGTTAAAAACTACTTCACCAACTGCGCTACCTCCGGCACCAATTGCAGTGCCGTGGAAAACAGTACCATCGGCAAGGACCAAAATGGCCTTACTTGCTGAATGGCTCGCTAGAATACTCAAGGCTAACCTCCGTACATAAAAAAACGGGTGAATCAGTACTGACTTCCCCGTTGATTACCTTGCTCCAGCTTGAACTTATAACCTGCCGGAGTGCGCGTTTTCAGCTTACCAGCATGAGCTAGCAAATTGGCGATATGTTACAGAAATTCTGCGCTGTCGTCTAGCCGATTTTGCAGGCGTTTTAGCTTACTGAGTACCTCGTATATTCACGTCTAAAACGTCACTCATTTGATAGAACCCGGCTGGCTGGCCGGCTAACCAACGCGCTGAATGGACAGCTCCGGCAGCAAAAACTTGTCGATTACTGACGCGGTGCGTGAGTTCGATGCGCTCACCGGCATGCACCAGATATACCGTATGCTCACCGATGATATCGCCAGCGCGGATGGCTGCATAACCAATAGAACCCTGCTTTCGAATGCCATTTCCACGCACTCCAGCGCTCACTACGGCGTGATCTTGCTGACGCCCTTGTGCTGCTGCCTGTCCTAATAATAATGCGGTACCGGACGGCGCATCGCGTTTGGCACTATGATGCGCTTCAACAATTTCAATATCAGCATCGGGCAATGCGCGGCTTGCGAGTGTGACTAATTCTTTTAACAAGGTCACACCAAGACTGGTATTCGCTGCATACAACACTGGAATTCGCTGCGCAGCTTCATGTAACTGACCCAGGTGATCGTCCTCAAGACCCGTGGTACACACCACCAATGGCACCTGTAAACGCAACGCAGTAGCACTATTCTCCGCCAATGCGGACGGTAACGAGAAATCAATCAGGGCATCTACTTGCTCGGCTTCAAGGTCTTGTGCGGTCTGGTACTGCAACTCGTCGGTTGCGAGTGCACCAAGTCGACTCGACTGTGCATGCACAATCGCAGCGCCAGCACTAACGCCAGCGGTATCGTCTAATTCGCGCAATACGGCCTGCCCCATCCGCCCCGAGGCGCCAAAGACTCCAATTCTCACGTATCTCTCCCTAACTGATAGTAAACAGTGAAAAGTGTACAGGAAATAGAAAAGGCCAAGCAAAAGACAAAACCCAAAAAGAGCGCTCTTTTTTAGGGTTTAGGTTTGCTGTTCCCTATTCCCGATTCACTTTTTACTAATTCTCCGCGTCCTAGGAGTGTCGCTATTGCCATATCTCCTGACACGTTCGTTGCCGTCCGAATCATATCAATCACCCGATCAATCGCTGCAATGAACGCAATACCTTCCAGTGGTAAGCCAATGGTATTTAGGGTCACCGTCAACATGACCATAGCGGTTCCAGGTACCCCGGCGGTCCCCACGGATGCTAGTGTCGCTGTCAGCGTAATTAACACATAATCCATCCACTCTAGCGGTATTCCATAGAGTTGTGCAATAAAGATTGATGCAATGGCCGGATAGATGCCACCGCAGCCATCCATGTTGATGGTCGCACCCAACGGCAATACAAAGCCAGCATAGCTCTTGCTGACGCCCAACCGTTCGGTAATAGCAGTATGCGCAGCCGGAATGGTGCCAAAACTGCTACACGTGGTGAACGCAACCACTTGCGCCGAGAACACCGCTTTAAAGAAATACCACGGTGACAATCCAGCTAGTTTTACGATGGTGCCATATACCAGAACGATGTGGAGCAAACACGCAAGATAGATGGCTCCAATAAAGGCTGCTAGTGGCCATAAGCTGCTCAAACCATAACTGCTGACCGTCCAAGCCATTAAACCTAGCACACCAATTGGCGTTAATTCGAGTACCCATTTGGTGATCTTGAACATCACCTGAGCGCCACCTTGAAAAACAGCGCCAAGCGGTGCAGCAACCTCACCAACTGCATTGATAGCCATACCGACGAGTGCCGCGAACACAACAATTTGCAGGATATTCCCATCAGCGAGTGAGGCAAATGGATTGACTGGAATGAAGTTCAGGAACACGGCCGCAGGACCTGGCACGTCTTTCGGCACGTAGTCAGGTTGTGCGACTAACTCACCTTGCGGCGCAATATCGAGCAGGCTGCCAACGGACAAACCAATGAGACTCGCAATCACCGCAGTGAGGAGAAACATACCAATAGTCTTGGCACCGAGTTTCCCTAACCCTTCGCCACCTTGTAATTGGAGTATGGCACTAACAATCGCGGTTAAGATCAGCGGCGCCACAACCATCTTGATGGCATTGATGAACAGCGTACCCAGTGGTTGCAAGAGTATCGCTACATCTGGCTGGATCACGCCAATGCCGACACCCAATACAAAAGCACCCAGCACTCGTTGCCAGAATGGAATTGCGAACCAAGCTTTGATCATAAATAAGAGTCCAACTGCTGCAGTGAAAAGCAAAACGCCCACTCTAACAATCGTGGGCGCCGCAGAAAAAGATCAGTTTGCTCTTAGATATTCCGTTATGTTGGCTTCACACAGTTGGGGCGACCGCGCTCTGAAATCGCTCTTTGGTAGGTCGCTTGTACTTCTGAACGATAAGCTTCGAGGGCATCAATGCGCGTTTGCGGTGACGGATGCGTCGATAAGAACTCTGGAGGGTTGGCACCCGCATTTGCCGCCATATTGCGCCACAATTGCGCCGCACCTGCTGGGTCATAGCCAGCGGCAGCCATATAATCCATTCCCAATTGGTCAGATTCGGATTCATGAGTTCTGGAGTAAGGCAAAATATAAAGCAGTTGAGTACCGACACCTAAACTCGCCATCACAATAGCTGCAGTATCACCCTCGAGCTCTTTGCCCACCCAAGCGGCACCGAGACTCAAACCTAATCCAGCAGCAACTTCTGATGTCATCCGCTCATTCCCATGCTCGGCAATCACATGGCCAATTTCATGCCCTATGACTGCGGCGAGTTGGGCCGATGTCTCGGCAACGTCAATCAGTCCTGTGTAAACACCGATATTTTCTCCCGGCAGCGCAAATGCATTCACTGCTTCATTATCAAAAACAGTTACTTCCCAGTTTAAATCACGCCAGGGTTGCGGTAACACCGCGACTAAGTCATCGGTGATACATTGCACATACCCAATCAGGGCTTGGTCGGTACTGACTTTCTCTTTATCTTTGATTTGCGCGTAGCTTTGGTTGCCTAACGTAGCCATTTCATCAGAAGAGAACAGCTTAAACTGGCTGCGACCAGTTGGTGATTGGGTACAACCAAACACTAACAACGCTGACGCTGCTGCAAGTCCAATCGATTTCCACATACTGTCTCCTCGCTACTGGCTACTAGCTACTGGCTACTGGCTACTGGCTACTGGCTACTGGCTATTAGCAAACACAGATCTGCGCTCGTCTAGTAGCTAATAGCTAGTAACTATAAGCGCTCTCTTGCATTTAGTTCGTTAAATCATCGAAAAACTTACGCACCCCGTCGAAAAAGCCCTGCTCTTTCGGGCGATACTTCGCCGCTTCTGCGCCAGTACCCATCGAGTCGTTGAGTTGCTGGAGCAAATCTTTTTGCTTATCCGACAGATTCACGGGTGTCTCGATAACCACCTTACACATTAAGTCGCCGACCGCACCAGTGCGAACGGAGCGTACGCCTTTGCCACGCAGACGGAACAACTTGCCTGTTTGCGTTTCTGCGGGAATCTTCAATTTGAGCTTCCCATCTAATGTGGGAACTTCAATCTCGCCACCGAGCGCCGCCGTGGTAAAACTCAACGGTACTTCACAGTATAGGTTGTTGCCATCGCGCTGGAAGATTTTGTGCTCGCGTACATGCACTTGTACATAGAGATCGCCGGCTGGTGCTCCCATTTCCCCTGCTTCGCCTTCGCCGTTTAAACGAATGCGATCACCAGTGTCGACACCCGCTGGGATTTTCACACTGAGAGTCTTGGTTTTCTCGACGCGTCCATCGCCATGACAAGTACGGCATGGATCTTTGATGATTTTGCCGCGACCACGACAATGCGGACAGGTTTGCTGCACCGCAAAGAAACCCTGGCGCATTTGAATTTGCCCAGCACCATGACAGTGGCCGCAGGTCTCTGCTGACGAGCCTTTGCGTGCGCCAGAGCCATCACAGTCGTCACATGACGTGAGTTTGGGAATCTTTAATTCAACTTCTTTACCGCGTACGGCTTCTTCAAGCGACAGCTCTAGGTTATAGCGTAAATCGGAACCACGCTGCGCCTGCGCGCGGCCGCGACGACCGCCACCACCGCCGAAAATATCGCCGAAGACATCGCCAAAGATGTCAGAGAAGTCAGCGCCGCCGCCACCGCCGCCAAAGCCACCTTGGCCTTGCTCGAACGCAGCATGACCGTACTGGTCGTAAGCAGCACGCTTCTGCGGATCCATCAGTACTTCGTAGGCTTGCTTTACTTCTTTAAACTTGAGTTCGAGATCTTTGTCGCCTTTGGTGCGGTCAGGATGGTATTTCATCGCCATCCGCTTGTAGGCTTTCTTTATCTCGCGCTCATCAGCACTTTTGCTGACTCCGAGTACTTCGTAGAAATCTGGTTTCGCCATAATCTTGCGTCATCCACTCAATTACTTTGTGTTCATCGCATACAAACACACGGAGGCCACCTGTGCGGCAACCCCCGTGCGCTTTAGACCCAACTCCGCGCGGGAGTAGGATTATTTTTTCTCGTCTTTAACTTCTTCAAACTCAGCGTCAACCGCGTCGTCGTTGCTTTGCTTGGCTTGCCCATCTTCAGCACCACCCGCATCAGCCTGTTGAGCTTGTTGCTGAGCTGCTTCCATTAGCTTACCTGAGGCTTCGATCAACGCTTGTTGCTTCGCTTCAATCGCTTCTTTGTCGTTGCTCTTCACCGCGGCTTCGAGCTCATTGATGGCTGCTTCAATACTTTCTTTATCAGCAGCATCTAAGTTGTCACCCACTTCAGCAAGTTGCTTCTTGGTGGCATGAGCCAGACTATCCGCTTGGTTACGAACTTGGACCATCTCTTCAAACTTGCGATCTTCTTCCGCGTTTGCTTCCGCGTCACGAACCATTTTTTCGACTTCATCATCGCTGAGTCCAGAAGACGCTTTAATCGTGATCTTCTGTTCTTTGCCTGTATCTTTGTCTTTCGCCGATACATGCAAGATACCGTCCGCATCAATA
>PYVG01000028.1:0-8506 GCA_003030745.1 Pseudidiomarina aestuarii
ATCGATACCTTACACAATTTTAAAGACCACCAACGTGGGAGCCAGCTATGCATTATGTTTTGATTTACCAAGTTGCAGATGACTATTTAGAGCGTCGAGGCCTGTTTCGCGAGAAGCATCTCAAGTTGGCCTGGGATTATGCAGAGCGCGGCGAGCTCATTTTGGGCGGGGCTGTCGGTGAGCCAATCGACCGAGCGCACCTGGTGTTCAATGTTGACTCGAAGGCAGCGGTTGAAGCTTTTGTGCAGGCTGATCCATATGTTCAGAACGGTTTAATCAAGAGCCACCAAATTATGCCGTGGCATACGGTTGTCGGTGACCTTGCGGCAAACCCTACTCGCTAAAAGGAAGCGGGAGCGCATGGCTCCCGCTGTCATTTAAATCCGACGTTATTTCAGCTTTGCTGGCGACGGCGATAGAGACTTGCTCCCAGCATCAGCGCAATCATCCACCACGCAACTGAACCACTGCTGCGTTCCGGCTCTGGCGGCGGAGGCGGCGGGGTTACCGGAGGATCTTCATCGTCAGACTCCTCGACTAATAGCGGACCGACTGGATCGACAATAGTGCCATTGGCTTCACCATCTGCATCACCAGCGCCACCGTCAGTTAGCGTTAGTGTCACCGTTGCGCCATTAATTTCAGCACTTTCAAATTCTACAAATCCATCCGTATCGTTGTATTTGAAGATGCGAGTGCCGGTTGCTAAAGCTGCTGGATACTCGAGCACTACTGTGACACTGTCGCCCGGATTCAAGTTACCAACCGTATAGCTCACCAAGTCATACGGGAAAGTCGAGTCTTCGGGACGTCCGTTCTGGTTAGACGCGGTATCCGGGTCAATGATTGTAATATCGCCAAATGCACCTAAGTCAGTGCTCATCGCTAAACTATTGCCACCATCCAGTGCGACACTTGCAACTTGTGCGTCGTAAGGGTCTGGATCTGTACAATCGCTGATACCATCGCCATCCGAGTCAAAGGAATCATCAACTGTCGTTGAGGTGAAGCTACCTTGAACGCCACCAACCGTAAGCACGGTTGTGGTGTCAGTCAGGCACACATCTGCTGCAGTATGTTGTACACAAATCGAAGCACCATTCTCCAAAGTGCCCGCTTCATCAGTAAAGTTACCACTGCAGCCGAGCGAATAGAGCCCATTGCTGACACTGACTGACGTTTCCATATTGATGCCGGTAATTTCGATCGTGTTTGATGTCACTACGCTGTACAAGCCAACATCTGTTTGCGACTCGAAGCTGAAAGCGTCTGGCGTAGTATCAGGATCAGGACCAGGATCGGCCATAGTAGTGCTCACAAAGTCAGCGCTGATACCACCAATAGTAAGTGTCGTGGTTGTCGCTGTGGAGTACTCACTTGAAGACTGATGGCGCACACAAATTGTTTCATCGAGTTCAATACTGCCATTCATTGCTGTAAACGAGCTGCCACAGCCAATCGAATACTCACCACCGTCAATCGAGACGGTTGCGGGAGCGTCGATACCTGAAACGGTAATGGCGCTGGAGGTGACCGATGATGACAGGGCGACATCGACTGCAGGTTCAAATTCAAAAGGGTCAGGCGTGGTGTCATCGGGTGCTTCGACTTCAAAACCGGTGAGCCGGGCGACTGCCCATGTCGCCAATCCGTCTCGAATATTCGGGACACCGTTCACGCTGGTGTGTCCAAGCAGTAAAATTCGGCCTTGTTGATCGAGTGTAAGCGATCTTTTTAAAAATTTATGCGTTTATAGCTAGTAATAGATTCAGCATAAGTGAAAGGTGAATTGTGAAACGTATTTTAGTCGCTCTTTTAGCTATTTGGTTGGTCGGTTGTTCCAGCAATGACTGGCGCTCTGCGTCACGCGATCCTGCTGGTATTGCGGCAAATCCAGAAGTGACGTCTGAAGCTGTGATTGAAGCGTATGCGGCTGACGCCTTCGGTTGGCGAGGTTGGTTTGCTGTCCACACGTGGATTGCTGTGAAGCCCGAAAATGCTAGTGAATACACAGTCTATGAAGTAGTAGGTTGGCGTGTCGAAAGCGGACAGCCTGCTCTGCGCGTTTATCAAACCGCTACTCCAGATCGATTCTGGTATGGCGCTGAACCAGAGAAAATCTACGCGTTGCAAGGTGAGCGCGCGGCTGAACTGATTCCTGAAATTGCAGCGGCTGCTGAGCGTTACCCGTGGGCCGACGAATATACCGCAGTGCCGGGTCCGAATAGTAATACCTTCCCGGCTTGGATTGCGCTGCAAGTTCCAGAACTAGGGTTAGAGTTGCCATTTAGTGCTATTGGCAGTGGTTATGCGGACAATGACGCCGCCAATTAATAGTGGTAGCGGCAAGACAGTATGGTAATCGCGCGGTCATCAACGGCATAGACGAGGCGGTTGGTGTCATCGATACGTCGCGACCAGAAGCCACTCAGACTCTCTCGTAGTGGCTCTGGTTTGCCGATACCCTCAAAGGGTGTCCGCTGAACTTCCTTGATGAGTGCGTTAATGCGCCGCAACGTTTTCTTATCTTGTCCTTGCCAATATAAATAATCACGCCACGACTCGTCAGTCCATGACAACAATCGCTTGGTCATCCTTGACTCTCATCCTCTAGTTTATGCTCGGTTGTTTCACCAGACCGATACTGCTGAATCGAGCGGCTCAAGTGCTCCGCGTTCGCCGGCGAGCGCAACAGATAAACCGTTTCCATCAGACTATTATAGTGATCGAGAGACATCACAACCGCATCCTCGGCATCGCGCCGCGTAATAATGGTGGTATCTGCATCGTTCACGACTTCATCTAAAACAGTCTTCAGGCTGTTACGTGCCTCAGTAAAAGTTACAATTTTCATAGCCCACCTGTACAATTAGTAGCACAAGTATAGCTGCCTGCCCCAACCTGTTCAAGTTGTTGTACAGATCGTGAATTAGGCAAGACTAATGAGTGCAAAAAAGCGATAATAGCGACCGCAACGCAATGACGTCACACCCATCAACGCTGGTACGCTATTCATGGAAATCAAAGTCAATTTTCTCGACAACCTCCGACTCGAAGCTAAGTTCGATGACTTCACGGTCATTACGGACCAACCGATTCGCTACAAGGGCGACGGCTCGGCACCGAGTCCATTTGATTATTTCCTCGCGTCATCAGCACTGTGTGCCGCCTATTTCGTTAAAGTGTATTGTGTAACGCGTAATATTCCGACCGACAATATTCGGTTGTCACAGAACAACATTGTGGATCCTGAAAATCGCTACAACCAAATTTTCAAGATTCAGGTAGAGCTGCCAGAAGATATTTCTGAGAAAGATCGCGAAGGCATTTTGCGCTCGATTGAGCGTTGCACCGTGAAGAAAGTGGTTCAAACGGGTCCTGAGTTCCAAATTGAAGTGGTCGAAAACCTCGACGAAGACGCCCAAGCCTTGTTGATGGGCAGCCCAACTGACGGCTCGCGCACCTATATTGAAGGTAAAGACCTTCCGCTTGAAGACACTATCGCCAACATGACCGCTATTTTGGCGAACTTGGGCATGAAGATTGAAATCGCCTCATGGCGCAATATTGTCCCGCATGTGTGGTCGCTGCATATTCGCGATGCGGCGTCGCCGATGTGTTTCACCAACGGCAAAGGCGCAACCAAAGAAGCGGCTTTGGCTTCAGCCTTGGGTGAGTTTATTGAACGTCTGAGCTGCAACTTCTTCTACAACGATCAGTACTTCGGTGAGGCGATTGCGAATAGCGACTTTGTGCATTATCCAAATGAAAAGTGGTTCGCCCTTACCGATGATGACTCGTTGCCTGACGGTTTGCTGGATGACTACTGCTTGGACATCTATAACCCCGACGATGAGTTGTGTGGTTCTCATTTAATCGATACCAACTCTGGTCGCGTCGATCGCGGTATCTGTGCATTGCCGTTTGTGCGTCACTCTGACGGCGAGACCGTTTATTTCCCATCGAACTTGATCGAGAACTTGTACTTAAGCAACGGTATGAGTGCGGGTAATACATTGCCGGAAGCGCAAGTGCAGTGTTTATCAGAAATTTTTGAACGTGCGGTGAAAAAGCAGATCCTCGAGCAAGAATTGGCGTTACCGGATGTTCCTGTTGATGTTCTCGCACGTTACCCGCATTTAGTTGAAGGCATTGCAGCGCTCGAAGCTCAGGGCTTTCCAGTATTGGTGAAAGATGCGTCGCTGGGCGGTCAATTCCCTGTTGCGTGCGTGACCTTGATGAATCCACGTACGGGTGGCGTATTTGCCTCGTTCGGCGCACATCCAAGTATGGCCGTTGCTATTGAACGCAGTCTCACTGAGCTACTGCAAGGCCGCAGCTTTGAAGGCTTGAACGACCTGCCTCCTCCCACCTTTAATTCCATGGAACTCACAGAGCCGAACAACTTTGTAGAGCACTTTATCGATTCCTCAGGTGTGGTGTCTTGGCGCTTCTTTAGTGCGCGTAGCGATTACAGCTTTGTCGACTGGGATTTTGCGGGGGCTAACCAAGAAGAAGCCGATGCCTTGTTTGGCATCTTGGCCGACCTTGGCAAAGAAGTTTACATGACCGTGCATACTGACTTGGGCGCGCCAGTATGTCGGATTTTGGTGCCAGGTTTCTCTGAAGTGTATCCAGTTGAAGACTTAGTTTGGGACAACACCAATGTGGCGCTGCAGTATCGGGAAGCTATTCTTAATCTGCATCGTTTGAGCGACGATGAACTGCGTGATCTCGTTGAGCGTTTAGAAGAGAGCCAACTCGATCAATATATGGCTATCATCACGCTGATCGGCATTGAATTTGATGAGAATACGGTCTGGGGTCAGCTGACTATTCTTGAACTGAAAACACTGATTTACCTTGCACTCGGACAGTATGAAGAGGCATTGGAAGGCGTTGAAGAGTTTCTCCAGTACAACGACAACACGGTTGCACGCCAGTTATTCTATCGCGCTATGCAGGCCGTTTTAGAAATCGAGCTCGATGATTCATTGGAGCTGGACGATTACCGACACAATCTGACGCGAATGTTCGGCACTGAGGTGATGGAGCAAGTGATTGGTTCGGTTGAAGGCAGCGTGCGCTTTGCAGGGTTAGAGCCCACCAACATGCAGCTTGACGGCCTCGAGAAGCATTTGCGACTGATTGAAAGTTACCAAAAACTGCATGCCGCGCGTGCGAGTCGAGCAACAGATTAACAGCTGAGAATCATAGCGACGAACCTATGGATCCTACACCGCCTCAGCTGAATCAATGAAGGTGTGTCGGTCGAGCCCATAGCTTGTCACTACGATTTGATTTTTCTTCGTATTTTCAATGATTTTACCGTTAAACAGTCGAACTTCTTGCTCAACATAACTACGAGCATGTTCGAGGTGAACACACACCGCTGAATAACGGATCTGCTTACTTTTAACACCTTTATTGAGCAAGCGCTCGCCCAGTTCTCGATCCTCACCGCCATAGCGCATGCGCTCATCAAAACCATTTACTGCAATAAGGTCCGCCAGCCAACCCGATGCGTTATGGCCATTCCAAGATGCCCGCGTCGGCGTGAGTCTATTCAATAGTTTGGATTTCCTGCCAGACGCAGTCAGCTTCAGTGCTTTATGTGTTTTCTTTAGGCCTCGTTCGACCAGCCACTCAACATCAAAAGCATTGCCATTCTTGATATCGTCCACAGTGATGGCGCGACTTGCCGACAATGGCAGCTTGAAATAGCCACCCGATAGAAAGTAACTCGGTTCGCGGTATTGAACATGCGTCGCTAAGAAGTCATTGCGTGGAATACAGTCACCGTCGGTGAAGACAACATAGTCGCCCTCCGCTACTAACAGTGCTTTATTTAATATGCGTGTTTTGCGAAAGCCTTCGTCCGGTTGCCACACGTGCTTAACTTGCCGGCCACTTTGCTGCTCGAACCGATTAATGCGCGCTAACGTATCTGGCGTAGAGCCATCATCCGCGACAATAATTTCGAAGTCTTGAAAGGTTTGAAAGTGAAATCCCCACAGTGTTTTTTCTAACCAATCAGGAGAGTTATAGGTCGAAAAAATTACAGTTAACATGCTGTTCACTAGTGTCTTGGTGATTAGGTGCCAGTCGCATCGTCGACAACCCGAGGCAACACTCATGAGAAATACTACCGCTCAACCATGCTTCTGACTACCAAATTCACCAAATGTTTACAGCTAGACTTAACTTTCGGCGTTAACGTCCTTTTTCATGACGAGCACAATCATGTAGAGCAGCGCGATAGGCGGCACAAAGGCAGTCAGAAAGCCGACAAAGGCTGCCCAACCAGCATTCTGTGTTTTCCGCTTACCCAATAAATAAGTCACGATAACCGTGACAATCATGAACAGGATCATGCCCTGTCCGATGTAAGTCATATTAATATTCATAGTCGTCCTTGTTGTAGTTATTTTTCCGAATTATTCAGACCAAACCGCGTATTCATTGCCACTTGGGTCAGTAAAATGGAAGCGACGCCCGCCTGGGAAGTCGAAGATCGGTACCATTATGGTGCCACCCGCTGCTTCAACCCTCTGTTGTGATGCCTCTAACTCTTTGCTGTAGAGCACAATCAAAGCGCTTCCCGATGCAACTGTAGCAGACTTTTCAGAGCGAAAAAATCCGCCATCTAAGCCCGCCCCTTGAAAGGAGGCATAGTCAGGACCGTAGTCGACAAACGTCCAACCAAACGCCTTACTGAAGAACGCTTTAGTCCCCTCAATATCAGTTGCTGGGAACTCGACGTAGTTAATTTTTTCGCCGCTCATGAAATATCCCCTTTTGGTTACGCTGTAGTTTAGTTTCCAAATCGAGAAAGACGAAACCTAAGAGTGATTCTTTGCAAACTCTATGACATGCGCCTAAACTATGTGCATACATGATGTGCATATAAAGTAGAAGGAGCGCTATATGAGTCATCTATACTCAATGAATGCCCTGAAAAAGCCAACTAATGTCAGCATTAATAGTGACCTGCTGGAAAAGTCGCGTGCTTTGAATATCAATTTATCGGCTACTTTGGAACAAGCCTTGGTCGAGAAATTGCGCGCAGAACAACGTGATCAATGGTTACGGGAAAACTCTGATGCGATGGCATCCTACAATAAATTCATTGAAAGTAACGGCACTTTCGGTGACAGCGTCAGGAAGTTCTAATGGGACAATTCTTTGCTTATCAGAATCCCAATCCACAAACTCAGCGCCAGTACCCGTATTTGCTTGATATTCAAAATGACTTGCTGAGCGAATTACGAACAACTATTGTCATACCGCTTTCACCGACTCATTCGGTCGCTTCAATGCGTCTAACACGTTTAAATCCAACAGTTTCAATCGAAAATGAGAGTTTCACGGTAATGACGCAAGACATTGCCGGAATCGATCGTAATCAGCTTGGTACGAAGGCATTCAATCTGAGCAACTATCGCGCTGATATCATGGCCGCAGTTGACTTTGTACTATCCGGCTTCTGACTTCACGGCGCGTTATTATGGCGATGTTTTAGAGTTCCGTTTGCGGCCGAGAATTCCAAACCAGAACAGGCCTTCAAATGCGATGCCAGCAAGAACAAAACCTACCATGCCGGCCGGTATGCCAATCACATAGCAGACAATCGCTGCGACTAAGAACAGTGCCAGTACCAAACCGTGGGTAAACCCTTTCATCGTTAAAACTCCTTTTTTAGCTTCACACAGCTACAACAGACGTTCGGACCGATTTAATATAACCACTTACTCATTTTCTTCTTGCCCTCGCTCTGACTGTACGTGCGATCCTCTAGCACAGCAAGCTCTCCTCTCGACAGTTCTTCAAGAATCCGTAAACGCTGTTTTTCATTGGACATCCGCGAATCCGCTTTTGATCCGCTCATTGGTCTCTCAGCTTTTTGACTTGTATTCATGAACAATCTCCATGAGCGAGCCAAAAGTCTGCATCTGCAGGTTGAGCCGCTCGCCCGTGTGAATCAACACTTCTCTGGCTCCCATTCCTAGCGCGAGTTCGCGTAATACCCGTTCCTCAATGTCGGTTAATCCACCCTCTAGCTTTTCTAACTGATGCATCACCACTCGAGGTGCAGCTCTTAACTTTGAATTGTGAAATGTGAACAGTCCGTGCTGGAGTATTTTTTCAGCAAGACCGAAATTCGCGACTAGACAACGCGGGTGAGAAAATGGATTGATGACCTGAATGGTGTCACTTGTTAGTGATCGAGCCTCAGCACCAATAGACTCAATGCTCACTTTCCCTTTTAAGGTTTGAAGCGCTATCCAAGGCTCAATTTCAATAAATTCAGAAGTGCCTATTTTGCGAAACGTTATTCGATTTTCGCTCAGCTCAACTACTAAATCATCAGAGAACAATCCTCGTAGAAATTTGAACATCAAGTGCGGCCTCCGTGCCGGTCTTTTGCTTTAAACGTGTTGGTCAAAAAGGACTGGATTTCCGTCCGGATCCATGACCGAGAAGCTTCCTGGCCCACTATCTGAAT
>PYVG01000028.1:8516-15274 GCA_003030745.1 Pseudidiomarina aestuarii
GGGACGGATGCAGAATTTCAAGGCCCTTGGCTTTGAGCTGCTCATGCAATTCTCTTACATCCGTGAATGAATCCAACGGCGATGCATCCTGATCCCAACCGGGGTTAAAAGTCAGAATGTTCTTGTCGAACATGCCTTCAAATAGACCGATGTTGGTATCGCCATTCTTCATAATGAGGAACCGATGAGATTCCTCACCAGCGTAAACAGTGAATCCGAGTTTTTCGTAAAATTCGCGCGACTTCTGCAAATCTTTAACGGTCAAACTGACTGAAAAGCATCCGAGTTTCATGAGCTGCTCCTGTTGCATCAAACTCTATAAGTTTAGTCAGAAGTTTGACTCTGCGCCTTGATGAATTCACGGGTGTCTTCGAGTAAGGCTTTGCGTGCGGGTTCATGCACGTACATCATGTGGCCACCGTGATAGTAGCGATAAATGATGTCGTCCGCGGCAATGCCATGTCGGTTCAGCGTGTACTCAGCATCGAAAAATGGCGTGATTAAGTCGTAATAGCCCGAACCAACCATGACTTTCAGCGCTGGATTACTGCGTAGCACCGATGCCAAATCGGGAGCGGTATTCACGTAATGCGGTTCCCACGAACTACCTTCAGGCCGTGGACTCCAACGCCACTTACCAGACAGGTCAGGGTCGGCTGGATTTAAGTAAGGACGATTCCAATCCACACCCAAGTCATTACGCATGTAATGCATCAGTGATGCTTTGTAGGCTGGTGAGATTGCACCCGCCGCATCTTCATCCGAGCGTGGCGCTACGTCATCGCGCTCATCTAGGGTGTAGCGGCTATCCAGCAGACCTACGGCAATGCCCTCTTCACGCTTGAGTTCCTTGGCAAATCGAAATGCATTGATACGCAAATCGACACGCTCAATGTATTCCTTACTTAAGCCAGTGAAGCGCTGCAGCTCGCTGACCAACTCAGCACGTTTCTCATCACTCAGTAAATTGCCTTGGAACAAGGCTGGCAGGAGTTCTTGTGTCGCGAATTCTCGGCTCGCTTGAATAAAGGCTTCGAAGTCACCGGATTGCTCTACTTTACCGTGATACCACGCAGTCGCCGCCATTGTCGGAATATAGGTAATGTAGGAAATGATGTTGTCGTCGACATAAGGCGTCGACCCTTGATAGTCGAGCGCTTGTGACACAAACACAATACCGTTGACGTTAATGACATAGTCTTCACGCAATACTTTCGCAACAGCGGCAGCACGAGTGGTACCAAAACTCTCACCCAACAAGAAAATTGGCGAGTTCCAACGATTATTCTGCGTCAGCCATTCAGCAATAAAAGCGGCCATGGAGTTTGCGTCTTCCGTCAGCCCCCAAAAGTCCTCTTTCTTGCCTTTTCCAATTGCTCGTGAAAATCCAGTGCCGACTGGGTCGACAAACACCATATCGGTGACATCAAGAATGGTTTCGGGGGCGTCTTCAATAGTATAAGGCGCTACACCTGGATGCTCCGCATCACTGGGTACAACAATGCGCTTCGGTCCATAAGCACCCATGTGCAACCAAGTAGACGATGACCCAGGACCACCATTCCAGATAAAGGTTACTGGACGCTGCTGCTTACTATCGGCCACATAATCAAACGAAAAAATAGCCGCAGTAGGCTTACCCTCGGCATTACGAAGATAAGTTTCACCCGCATCCACTGTGTAGTTGAGTCGCTCACCGTTAAATGTCCCTTTGTGCTGCGAACTGAAACGCGTTGGCTCTGGTACTGGCTGTTCAGCCTGCTCTTGCTCAGCAGCGGCATCAGCTTCTTGTGCTGACACACTGTTTGATTGGGTGATCGAGAGGAGTAGCACGAAACAAACGAGGTAAGAAGTTATTGGTTTCACTGGGTTATGTCCTATTTGGGCGATTGCTTGAGATTAGCACAAATAGAAAAGGCAAAGCGATGCTCTCTAAGTTCTATCCTTAAGCGTCTTATAAACTTGGCCTTTTTCCCGTTTACCGACAACCAGAACCAAGATAACTATTTCGTCGTCAATTACTTGATAAACCAAGCGGTATCCGGCTGAACGCAGCTTGATCTTATAAACGGAGCTATAACCACCAAGCTTTGCTGATGGAACTCTCGGATTAATAAGGCGATCCTCAAGCTTTTTCTTGAACTGACTCTTGATTGGAGCGCTCAGCTTCCTCCATTCCTTGAGTGCGGAGGGTACAAACTTGAGCTTATAAGTCATCCAATGACACCGTCACTGCATCAGATAGCTCAGCGCGGCGTTCTTCGACCAGCTTGCCAAGTTCGTAATCCTCAACCACTTCCATGATAGCTTCGTAGGTCGCCGCCGGTATCAGGTAGGCAGTTGGCTTATTATGGTTCAGAATGGCAATTGGGGAACCGCTGGCTTCGCTCAGCAGCGAAGACGGATTTTTCTTTAACTCTGAAATACTTACGGAGAAATCAGCAAGCACGTGTTGCATAAAGACCTCAAATATGACCTGTATTGTGGTCTTATTTTAGGCTGGTTTGCTGATGTTAGCTAGTCGAAATTTGTGTATGCTCTAAGCCCGCCAAAACAGCCGAGCGTAACGGCGCTGATTCGAAAAGCTCACTCATCTCCTTTTATGCTCGTACATCGCTGCATCAGCTACCTTAATCATGCTCTCTATTGTTAGGTCATTGTCTGGCGCAAAACTAGCGATACCGGCACTGTATTCTATTTTAAAAGGTTTCTGATTCGAGTCGTTTTCTTCCTCGACGGCTTGAGCAAACTGAGCAAGTATTGACGCGACTTGATCTTCAGCCGTATTGGACAGCATTAAAGTAAACTCGTCGCCTCCTAATCTACCAACAACATCCGATTCTCGGAACGTCTCAAGCATTAGCCGCGCGAAAGCTTTCAATACATAATCACCTTCATGGTGCCCATACTTATCATTAATTTGTTTAAATTTGTTCAGATCAAAAACTACGAAGGTAAAAGGAACCTCATGGCGTCTGCACATACCGATAGAATAATCAGCGAGTGTTAGGAAGCCGCGCCTGTTGGATATCAAAGTCAACTCATCTAACGTTGCTAGTTGGATGGACTTCACTTCCTGCTCAATCATTGCGCCCAGGTCAGCGAGAAGTTGTCGATCCTCGTCACTCATCTCACGAGGACTAGAATCAATTAAACACAGCGTTCCGATGTTTAGGCCCGGCCGTAACTTCAAAGGGTAACCAGCATAAAACCGAATTTTTGGCCCCGAAGTCACTAATGGATTATTGGAAAAACGTTCATCATCGACGGCGTTCGGTATGATGAACAAACCATCCTGATTGATTGCATGAGCACAGAACGATATGTCGCGCGGTGTTTCGTCAACATCCAATCCTTGATTTGACTTAAACCACTGCCGATTCTGATCAATCAAGCTAACTAGCGCTATGTCAACGCCGAACAATCGCTTGGCCATCCGTGTCACTCGATCAAACCGCTCCTCATGTCCCGTATCTAAAATACAAAGAGTTTTTAGTGCGTGAAGGCGTTCTGCTTCGTTTTCTGGGATCGCTGGCTTTTGCATAATTTGAACCCTATGTTTATACGGTAAACATGAGTATGGGCGATTATCTAGTTAGACACTAATCTTAATTAGTGCAGTGGCGACCTGACATGACAAGGCTTGAGAGATGGTGCCCCTCCCATATTCGTGTCGAAACAAAGAATTGAAGCCTCAACTAACCAATAGTGTCGATAGTTGCCTGCAGTTGGTTCTCAGGCCGCTTTTCTACAAAAGTTGCTTTCACTCGTTCAGAGACCAGCATGTATGGAATCCAAATCATCGCTGCAACAAGTGATCTGAAGAAATACTTCAAAGTTTCGTCATCAAACAATGGCTGATTTGGAAATACCAGTGAACCCAACCATGCATCAAGTGGAAAAATGATTACCGATATAATGGTTACCGCTATATAAACCTTTGGGAATTGATAATGCTTTGAGAAAAATAGATAAATGAGATACACAGAAACTACTGTCATCAAAGAGTTAACCACGAGTTCACCAAAAATCAAAAGTACTAATAATGGATTATAGAACTCAGAAAAAGGATTGGTTAACGCTGAAATTACCCCATCGGCAAGAATGCTGTAATAGATTGGCCCTAGTTCGATAACTATGCTAATCGGCCTCATAAAAAGCCCAAAACCGATAATTATTAACCAACCTCCTAATCCCTTTAATTCAGAAGTATCACTCATCATTTCATCCATGTTTATATCGCGCGCCATCCAATATGGCCAATATCACTGATTCTGAAAGAGGTCACACACTCGGAAACCTAAAGGGCTTTGAGGCATATCCACTTACTCTAGTCTTATACCCATAGTCATGGGCGGGAAGACGTGCCTGATAATAACCTTGCTGTCATTCTCAAAAACGATTTCAAGCTGATTCGAAGTATCTTCACCCAAGTAATCGGATTGCACAACTTCTTTGACCTTCATCGGAAGATCATTCGCTTGGAAGCGCTTATGAAGATTCGTTGAATCGATTCTGTTTACCGACAAACTGAGACTTGGATATCGACCAGCAACCTCCACTTCACAGGGTTTAATCTCGAGGATCGATTGGTCGTTAAATATTAAATTTATCTCTTTGCAAATCAGAAAGCCCTCGTTGGTATAATCCCGCCAAGCCGCATGAACTCGTTCGTGGCTTTCGCCAATTCTGATTTCGATGAGGATCTTCTGTTCGAAAGCTATCGTTTCACTCACAAATTCCCTGTTCCCTTGCCTATTTCCTATCTTTAAGCGTCTTTTTATACGGCATCTTGCAACGAAGCGTAGTTTTCTAGGTTCGACACCAGCTGTTCCAGTACTGATTCATTTATATAAGAACTGCCAAAGGCACCACTGTAAAATAAACAGCCCGAAAAATTAGCTTTAACTTTTATACCTTTGCTGGGCTTTACACCAAGAAAATGCAAATTAATCCTGAACCAACCCTTTTTGATTTTAACCTTTCCTTTATATCCCTGATTTTTTATCTCGCGAAGTGTGCTGATTAATGAAAGTAGGGAAGTGTCCTTCAGCGGCGACAGCCATTCAACGTATTGTGAATTGGCACCTGCACAAAAAACCAAGTATTCATTTTGTGTTACACCATTGATTTCCGTCTCACCGAAAGTGAATATGGCGTTATCAACTTTTATACGAGACTTGATAGTCTGAAACATTAGCGGGGTTCTTTCCTACTGTCTTATAACATTGGTCGGCGGGCGCGGATGAACGAAAGCGAAGCCTCATTGCAAAAATGGTCACCGAAACTGCTTTTGTTAGGCATCGTTGGCAGCATACCGAATCAACCTCTCGGTAAGCTCCCTATTGGTTGGCCTTATACCGAGACTTCCGATCCAGCCTTCCAAAAAATCCCTTGCTATGAAGACCTCTAAAAAATATTCAAACCCCAAGTGCTTTGCATGCGGTGGAACCAACCCATCGACGGGCTCTACCTCAACAATTGCGTCAGAACTAAAAGACCACGGTGCTTTAACGTAAATCGTTAAATTTTCGTCAAGATCGTGAAAGGAACAAACCACCTGCTCGAGATTCATCGTTATTGCCTAACGCCTCTGCTAACGAAAGCAACATCTTGCGATGTCAACCGATGATGGCTCTCTGACCTGGCGTTTGATATACCTAATTAGGGCCATATTTGATATTTGCCTTTTCAACGATCAAAGGGATTTGTGATGCGAACCACTCTTTTTCCTTGGGTCCAAACGGCGTTATCTGACCATTTAACCTGTAATTATAAATAACGGCCTGATGGTGTTTTCGTGCCGAGAGCTGGTGCTTCCCGGAGTCATCTGAGACAACGAGCTCAAGCTGAACGCCTTTAGGCAAAAATAACAGTTCCGTTTTTTCTGCGTTAAAACGGATCTCGTTTTTTACATCAAGATTTGGAGCAGTGATATTCAAGAAGAAGTTATCTTCATTTATTGTCTGCCGATGTCCAGGCAAAGTAACGCATGCCGAGAGAACAAAAATTAGTCCAGATAGAATAAGCAGTCGGAGCTTAATTAACATCAACATCTACGTTCCTTGTTTATTGTTGTTGATCCAGAGTCTATCAGCATATTTCAACCGGTATAACGCAGGCCAGTATCCGTTGCTTTGCTAGCCGCGTTAGACACTGATCAATTTCACCGTTGGTGGTCGTTCAGATACAACATCTATGATCTGGTTGAGGCAACAAAAGCCATAGTGTATAAGCGGGCCCGGAAAATCCGCCGACGCTAATGTTGATTGGCTAATATAGTTCAAAAACGCTGACTCCGAATAAATTCGTGCAAGCCTGCCCTCGAAATCTCCGTCGCTGCTACCAGCATAGCTTTCATTCGTAACTGTATATGCTATGTAATCATCGAAGACAATTTCATAGCGGGCACTGTTGTCAGTCACCTCTATGCGCTTGCTCTCGATAAGTAACTTTCGTAGCGCCTCATTTGGCTCTTCAGCTGATGACATTTGCGGGGCGACGTCAGATACACCAGCTTCAGCTAGTACGATCCTGAGGCAGTCTTTATAAGTTTCTTGTATCTCAATCAAGTCGAGATACTTATGATGATTCATTGCACTAAACATGGATGACTAACGCCGCGCTCAAACTCCGACCTTGTAATGGCGGTGAAGACGCAATGCAGTAAACGTCGCCATAACTGTCCTTGTTATGTACGTTGTCGAATTTGACCACTGAGTGTGCTCTTAACCAGCCGCGAATCAGGAGAGTATTTC
>PYVG01000029.1 GCA_003030745.1 Pseudidiomarina aestuarii
AGGGACATTCATGCTTGGTTTACAAATTATCGCCTTTCCACTCTTCGTACTTCTCTTTTCAGCAATTTGTGCTGCAATTGC
The DNA here is from genome assembly GCA_003030745.1 of Pseudidiomarina aestuarii. Next base: position 82 of record PYVG01000029.1, read on the forward strand.
CGCGAAACTGAGAAAAGTCGGTGCTACACGATTCTTCTTTGTCGGTTTGCTATTACCTTTTATTGGAATTGTCCTCGCCTTGTTATGGCCGCAGCGCTTCGACATTCGTGTGAACGATTAACGTAGTATGTAGTTGAGTATATCTATGAGTAAACAATGCTGAAAATACTAGTCGGATACCTGTTAATAAACGTGTTCAGTATAGTGGTAAGAAATTTGCCGCTAACTGCAGATGCTATCGAGGCCATCGGGTTGATAGCGCTACTGCAATTCCTCTTCTTTTTGCCCGTTTTACTGTTTTATTATTTGATTCTTAAATTCGTAAAAACAGATATTCAATTGCGACCCTGGCAGCAATTTTCATTGGGTGTCGTCGCCGGCATAGTCGAGTGGGTGATTTATGCATTTTGGTCAGACCCGAGTGTCATTTTTAACATTGTCGCGACGACCGGTATTTTAGTTACGTTAAGTATTTCAATCTCTCAGGCCAATCAAGCCAAAACTTAAGCTTGTACTTGGTTGCGGCCTTGACGTTTGGCTTCGTAGAGGAGCTGATCGACTCGACCGAGAATGGCGTCTGAGGTGTGATGGGCGTAACGATTCCATGGGCAGATCAACTGGCAATCGTCACAACCGTATATACGATTACCAATGAGCGGTCGGAATTCTTCTGGGATCGAATTCTTCAGTTCAATGGTGAGATACGAAATGCAACGTCGTGCATCGAGCACGTAAGGCTCGACAATCGCTTGGGTTGGGCAGATGGTCATGCACGCTTTGCAGGTGCCACATTTTTCTTCGACCGGCTGATCAACGGGTAATGGTAAGTTGACCAGAAGCTCGCCGAGGAAAAACCAAGAACCACCATTTTCATCGAGTACTAAGGTGTGTTTGCCGGTCCAACCGAGCCCAGCTTTGACGGCTAATGGCCGTTCCATAATTGGCGCCGAGTCTACAAAAGGACGGAAATCGAGATCCGCGCATGCTGCTTGAATCCGCTCGCCCAATTGTTTTAGGCGCTTGCGCATGACTTTGTGATAGTCACGGCCGAGTGCGTAGCGGCTGATATAGCCAAGTCGCGGATTTTTTAGGGTGCGTGCAAAGCCAGCTTCTGCGGGGAGGTAATTCATGCGCACTGAAATGGCGCGAACCGCGCCAGGGTGTAATTGGTCTGGATTCGCTCGCAGCTCGCGATGGCGCTCCATGTAGTCCATTTCACCATGCATCCCGGCATCGAGCCAGCGCTGTAATGCCTCTTGCTCAGCTGCAAGATCGAGGTCTGTAATGCCGACTTTCTGAAAGCCTAATTCGGCACCCCACTGCTTAATATCTGCAGCCAATTGATGAAAATCCATAGCATTACGCTTAAGCTTAACCAAACATGATTGCACTATAACATAGCCTATTCGGAACGCGATCTACTGGCGCGTCGGCCGCTAATAGGCAACGGTGACTAAAATGAATCGGGACAATGTCTACACCACGGCGACTATTCGATCCGGTGAACTCGCGGCAGCAGAAGCCTGTGGCTTGGATGCGAAACAGTTGATGCAACGAGCGGCACAAGCCTGCGTACAGAAGTTACAACAGGTGTGTCCAGCGCCGGCGCGAATCTTGGTATTATGTGGCCCCGGTAACAATGGTGGGGATGCCTGGTTTGTCGCTCGCTACGCCCAACAAGCGCATTATCAGGTCACCGTAGTCGCAGCCCAACCCAAAAGCGAATTAGCCAAGCAGGCCGCAGCGGCTTGGCGTGAAGCTGACGGACGAGTCATCGATTTAGCCGAAACGCTATCCGTGAATGAAGTTGATTGGGTTGTCGATGGGTTATTGGGTAACGGTGTGAGCCGTGAAGTAAGTGGTCACTATCGGCGTTGGATAGAAACGCTAAATCAGTCCGCCGTTCCAGTACTGAGTATAGATATTCCCAGTGGTCTCGATAGCGATAGTGGTCAACCGCAGGGTTTGGCTGTGCGAGCGCGAGACACCGTCACCATGATCGCGTGGAAGCCGGGATTGCTGACTGGCGAAGCCGTGGATTATGTTGGCCACTTAACTCTTGCTGACCTTGATGTTGGTCGTGCGTTTGAACAGCAGCAATCACGCTTAGGACATATCCTCACCGATGCCATTGCCGAGCGGCTATTGCAAGTTTCTGGAACTGACTCAGCAGTGCATCCAAATAAAGTCAGTCAGCAGAATGTTCACAAGGGGACCTTTGGCCATATTGTGATTGTTGGCGGTGGTCCGGGTATGGCGGGTGCTGCTATTTTGGCTGGACAGGCGGCACTGCGTTCTGGTGCAGGTAAGGTCAGCGTTTTATGTCATCCTGATTCACGCGCCATTATTGCTCAAGCACAACCAGAACTGATGGTCGAATCGTTTGCTGAAGGCCGTCATCGTCTCGAGCAAGCTAATGTTGTTGCAGTGGGTCCGGGTTTGGGCTTTAAGCCTGAAAACGCGTGGGCTCATGACACTTGGCGAGAGGTCATGTCACATTGTGTTGAGCGCAATGTGCCGATGGTAATTGATGCCGACGGCCTCAATTGGTTGGCGCATGCAGACCAGTGCTCACAGCCCTTGCCGCAGCATACGGTGCTGACGCCACATCCCGCTGAAGCAGCACGGCTATTGGGATGCAGTGCAGCGGTAATTCAAAATGACCGCGTTCAAGCGATTCAACAATTGGTTGAGAACTTTTCCGCGACCGTCGTGCTCAAAGGAGCAGGTACGTTAGTGGCGGCGCCACAACAATCGTTGTGGTTTTGCCGGCGCGGCAGTTCAGCGCTCGCAACGGCTGGAACCGGTGATGTTTTAACCGGAGTTATAGCAACATTACTGGTGGGACGAACCCCAGTAGAAGCGGCAGCAGCGGCAGTTTGGTTGCATGCGCGAGCGGGAGAAATAGCTGCGTTGGACGGCGAGCGTGGTACACTAGCCAGCGATTTATTACCGATTATTCGGCAACTACGCAACGCGCCCAACTATTAACTATTACCTGTTCACTATTAACTAGTAGCTAGAGAATTATATTCGTGACCGATATAAAAACCTTTGCATTAGCCGATGAGGCAGCCTTGTTGGCATTAGCTGGTCGGCTGGGTTCCAGCCTTGATCAGCAGGCAGCTGCCACAACTATTTATATGTACGGGGAATTAGGTGCTGGAAAGACCACATTTTCACGTGGACTGATTCAGCAACTGGGTCATGACGGCAAGGTAAAGAGCCCAACCTACACTCTCGTGGAAAGCTACGAGTTACCGAATTGGACCGTGCATCACTTCGACTTGTATCGGCTTGCAGACCCAGAAGAACTTGAATTTATGGGCATTCGCGATTACCTTTCGGAAGAAGGCTCAAAAAATACACTGATAGTGGCAGAGTGGCCGCAACGCGGTTTCGGTTATCTTCCTGCCGCCGATATAACGATAACAATTGATTTTGCGGGTACCGCACGATCGTTGACAATAAAAGCGCTAACCAACAGAGGTAAGGAATTACTTCTTACCTTGAACTGAAAGATGTTGTGATGAAACAGTGGATTCTGGGGATTATGAGCCTGGTCGTTGTAGTATTTTCTACAGCGGTCCAAGCCAATGCGAATACTATCGAAAACGTGCGTGTCTGGCCTGCGCCAGATAATACGCGTGTAGTTTTCGATATGGCGTCGACGCCAGAATTTAGCTATTTCACCATCTACGATAATTTGCCCTACCGATTAGTCATCGACTTCGAGAATACAGGCCGTCAGGTCGATTTAACCAAGGTGAAAGTCGACTCTTTGCTGATTCAGAAATTGCGGACCAGTACTCCAAAAAGTAAATCGAGCACCCGCATTGTGTTTGAGTTGACCGAGAAGGTCGACCCGCAAGTGTTTGCGCTGGCAGCCAACGATACCTATGGCGAACGACTCGTTGTCGATCTACCCGGACGGTCGATTGAGCGTAGCGGCCCTGCGTTAAGCGCAAGTCAATTACAAGAACGCAAGGTCACCATTGCTATTGATGCAGGCCATGGTGGTGATGACCCGGGCTCTATCGGGCCATCCGGCACCTACGAAAAAAATGTGGTCCTCAAAATCGCTCGCGCTTTGGCTGACGTCATCAATGCGGACCCCGCGATGCAAGCTTATTTGGTGCGTACGGATGACTATTATCTGAAGCATCTCACGCGGGTACGCAAGGCCGAGCAAGTGAAGGCTGATATGTTCTTATCAATTCATGCGGACGCATTTACCTCGCCACAGCCGCGAGGCGGTTCGGTTTGGGTCCTGTCGAATCGGCGTGCTAATAACGAAATGGGACGCTTGTTAGAGAATAAAGAACGGCTGTCTGAGGTGCTGGGTGGTGTTGATGTCAGCGCGTCGAGTGATGACAGCAGCAGCTATTTGAGTGAAACGCTGATTTCTATGTCTATGGACCATGCAATGGCGAGCGGTTATGAGGCGGCTACAGAGATCATTGATGAAATGGAGCGCGTCACCAAGATGCATAAAACCAAGCCGCAGCATGCGAGCTTGGCGGTTTTGACCTCGGCGAATATCCCGTCCATGTTAGTGGAAACGGGATTCATCTCGAATCCCACCGAAGAACAATTGTTGCTCAGCAACAAGCATCAACAACAGTTGGCGCGAGCTATTTATCAGGGCGTGCGTCGTTATTTCACGCGGAAACCACCCGATGGAACCTATTTCGCAACAAATCGCGCAGCACGGCATGTGGTCAAGTCGGGAGAGTCGCTTTCAGTACTCGCACAACGCTATAATACTAGTGTGAACGCGATAAAAGAGCGCAATAACTTACGTAGTAATGTGCTGAAAATCGGTCAAGTACTCGAAATTCCATCAGCACCATAGAGAACACCATGCCTATTCAGTTACTGCCAGTCAGCCTTGCCAACCAAATTGCGGCAGGTGAGGTGATTGAGCGACCCGCCTCCGTGGTCAAAGAACTGGTCGAGAACAGTCTCGATTCAGGCGCTGATCAGATCATCATTGAAATTGAACAAGGCGGTCGTCGACTGATTCGGATTCGTGACAATGGTAGCGGTATTCCGCGCGACGAATTAGCGCTCGCGTTAAGCCGGCATGCGACATCAAAAATCACCAGCTTGGCTGATCTCGAAGCGATTCTAAGTTTAGGTTTTCGCGGTGAAGCATTAGCCAGTATCAGTTCCGTTGCGCGTCTGACGTTAACTTCTAAGCCGGCTACGCAAGCCACCGCCTGGGAAGCTTGGGTTGAAGGTCAGGATATGCGAGCAGAGTTAGCGCCCGCGAGTCATCCCACCGGCACTACGGTTACGGTAGAAGACCTGTTTTTCAATACCCCAGCCCGGCGCAAGTTTATGCGCACCGACAAAACTGAATTTGCACATATCGAGGAAGTGGTCAAGCGCATTGCCTTGGCGCGCTTCGATGTGAAATTCCAATTGCTGCACAATCAGAAACAAGTGCGATTGTATCCAGCCATCCGCGCTGAAGCGGATGCGACGCAACGCATCAGCTCGGTTTGTGGCAGCAGCTTTACTGACACCGCATTGCGAGTGGAGGAACAGGCGGGTTCCGTCAGCCTCAGTGGTTGGATAGCGCCGGTGCATGCTTGCCGTCATCAAGCCGATGTACAGTATTTTTATGTCAATGGGCGCATGATGAAGGACCGCCTTCTGGCTCACGCTATTCGGCAAGCGTATGGCGAGAGTTTGCAGCAGGGTATTGGGGAGGAGCGCAGTCCAACCTATGTGCTGTATCTTGAACTGCCCGCACAAGATGTTGATGTGAATGTCCATCCTGCGAAACACGAAGTCCGTTTCCATCAAGCGCGTCAGATTCACGACTTTGTTTTGCATGGGTTGCGCAGTGCGCTTGCAACTGCCGATAGCACCCAAGAGGTGCCGCATGCCGCTGCGGAGCACCAGTATCAAGACGTCAATGCGCAAGTCTCTGCAGATTTTTTGCAGCAACAGGAACAACTCAAGCCTCGGCATGCCTCACCGTTACCCGGAATCATGAATGCGCCAGTGAAACCGTCCGCGACGGAATTGCGAGCCACCCAGCAGTTTTATTCGCAAGCATCAACAGCACCGCGATCGCCAGTGCCAGTAGGACCGCGAGCGGCAGTACTGGGTCAATGGCAAGTATTGAGCGTGGTGCAACAACGTATGGCGCTATTACAACAACAAGATAGCGCAACCCAACCTCTGTTCTTATTGGATTTACAGCAGGTTCAACAACATTGCATTGCTGGCCAATTGGCACAGCAGTGGACCACAGGACTTGCGGGTCAGCCGCTGCTGATTCCGGTGCAACTGACCGATGCAAAAATCTTGGCCATGATTGGTGAACTGGAAGGAAATTCGCTAGCCAGACTCGGCGTGCAACTTGAGTCAACGCGGCAACAAGTCATTATCAAACAAGTGCCAGCAGCCTTGCGACAATCGGACGTGAGTCAAAGTATTCCGTATCTGATTCGGACCCTAGCCGAGCAGGCTGGCGCGGAGTCGGATTTACCGCAAAGTTTTTGGCTCTGGCTTGCCACTCATATGGTGCAACGCGAATACAGCGTCACTCAAGCTGAGCATTGGCTGACGAGTTGGCAGCAACAACTCGCCGCAGCGCCAACGTTCTTGACGCCTGTGCAATTGCCGACCTTGCCACCGGCGGTGCGCTCATGAAGCCTCATGTGATTTGCCTCTATGGTCCTACTGCGGCAGGAAAGACTGGGCTCGCGATTGAGCTCACGAAGCGATTGCCGTGTGACATCATTTCCGTCGACTCGGCTTTAATTTATCGCGGTATGGATATTGGCACCGCCAAACCAACCGCAGCCGAACTAGCGCAAGCACCGCATCGTTTGATCGATATTTGTGACCCAGCGCAGGCTTATTCGGCAGCCGAATTTGCCCGCGATGCAAAGCGAGAGATCGACGCGATCATCGCCGCTGGACGCATCCCACTGTTGGTCGGTGGAACCATGCTGTATTTCAAAGCGTTGCTCGAGGGAATGTCGAAGTTACCGAGTTCGAAGCCGCAACTGCGGGCAGCGTTGCAGCGACGTTTGGAACAAGAAGGTGCGACGGTCTTGCATCAGGAATTGCAAGACATTGACCCGGTGAGCGCAGAACGGATTCATCCGCACGACCCACAACGTTTATTGCGTGCGTTGGAAGTGTATCAAAGCACGGGTCAATCACTGACAGCACTCACGCAAGAGCGCCACGGCGCGCTCACGTATCCTGTCTTGCAACTCGCAGTGGCACCGCGTGAGCGCTCAACCTTACACCAGCGCATCGAACAACGTTTTCGCATCATGGTGGAACAAGGCCTCATTGCTGAGGTCGAACAACTGAGACTGAGGTCTGATTTACATCTTGATTTACCTGCTTTACGTTGTGTTGGTTATCGGCAAGTTTGGCAGTATCTCGATGGCGACTTTGGTTGGGATGAAATGATAGACCGCGGCATCTTTGCCACTCGGCAACTGGCTAAACGACAACTTACATGGTTGCGAAAATGGCCCAAAGTGCAGTGGTTTGATAGTGAAGCCGATGATCTGATTGAACAAGCGTTCGCGTATTGTCAGACAGAGCCGTACAGCTTTACCTAATCCTTACCTTGAAAAGAGCCAAATCAGCCCTATATTCAAGTCATTGGACAATTAATTCATGTTGACAGGCTGTTAATTTCGACGGCATGTTCTATATTTAATGTGGCTGGCAATGACGGGTAGTTTCGAACGGTCAGTCACAAAACAATAACAAAAAAAGGATGCAAGTTATGGCTAAGGGGCAAACGTTACAAGACCCATTTTTGAATGCGCTGCGCCGTGAGCGCGTACCCGTCTCAATCTACCTAGTGAATGGTATTAAGTTACAAGGGCAAATCGAGTCATTCGACCAATTTGTGATTTTGCTGAAAAATACAGTGAGTCAAATGGTCTATAAGCACGCTATCTCAACAGTTGTGCCTGCTCGAATCCCACAGAATTACCTCCCGCAGCAAGATGGCAGCGAAGAGGCAATAGACTAATTGAAAGAGGAGTAGCGATAGCTTGTTTGATAGGTATGAAAGTGGTGAACAGGCTGTCCTCGTGCATGTCGACTTTCCCCAAGAAGTCGATCGCGAAGATTTATCTGAACTGAAATTGCTGGTGTCATCAGCCGGCGTAGAAGCCGTTGGTGTAGTCACTGCCAGTCGTAGCACACCGAGCTCGCGTTATTTTGTGGGTTCGGGCAAAGCAGAAGAAATTGCTGATGTCGTGAAGGCGCTGGGCGCCAACGTGGTTATTTTTAACCATTCACTGACTCCTACCCAAGAACGTAACCTTGAGAAACTGTGCTCGTGTCGAGTACTCGACAGAACCGGGCTTATTCTCGACATTTTCGCCCAACGTGCACGTACCCACGAAGGTAAGTTGCAGGTCGAGCTTGCGCAATTACGTCATATCCAAACACGCCTCGTTCGCGGTTGGACTCACTTAGAACGGCAAAAAGGTGGTATCGGCCTGCGCGGACCGGGCGAAACTCAGTTAGAGACTGATCGCCGGTTAATTCGCGGTCGTATAAAAAACATCCAAGCTCGGCTCGAGAAGGTTCAGCGGCAGCGTGAACAAGGGCGGCGGGCACGGCAACGCGCTGAAATCCCAACAGTATCTTTAGTAGGGTACACCAATGCTGGGAAGTCGACGTTATTTAATCGCATTACCGAAGCCGGCGTCTACGCCGCAGACCAACTCTTTGCAACGCTCGATCCAACCTTACGGAAACTAGAGCTGCCAGATGTTGGCACCATTATTTTGGCTGATACTGTTGGGTTTATTCGTCATTTACCGCATGATTTGGTGGCTGCGTTTAAAGCAACTTTGCAGGAGACGCAGCAAGCTGATTTGCTACTCCATGTCATTGATGTCAATGATGAGCGACAAGCGGACAATATTCATCAAGTTACTGAAGTTCTAGATGAAATCGGCGCGCTAGATGTGCCGCAGTTGTTGGTTTGTAACAAGATCGACCAGCTCGATGATGGGGTAGCACGAATTGACACCGATGACGAGGGCAAACCCGTACGTGTGTGGTTATCTGCGCAGAGTGGTGCAGGAATCGAATTGTTACAACAAGCACTGGTACAACGCTTGCGTCCTGCCATGGTTAACGTATCCTTGCGCATACCACCCTCAATGGGCAAATTACGTGGTAAGCTGTACGCGTTAAAAAGTGTCACCTCAGAGAGTTCGACTGAAGATGGTCAATTGGCACTGGGAGTGCGGATGTCAGCCGTTGATTGGCAACGTTTGTGCAAACAGGTGGCAGAAGAGTATGGCGATAGCTTGCAGGGCTTTGTAGAATAGCCGCAGCACATGCATCCCGTAAAAACGAATTATTCAGAACCAGAGTTGGAGTAATCAATGGCCTGGAATCAACCGGGGAACGGCAATAACAATGACCGCGACCCATGGAAAAACCAAGGCGGCCGTGAACAAGGCCCGCCTGATCTCGATGAAGCAGTAAAGAACCTGCTCGCAAAGCTTGGCTTTGGGGGTAATAAAGGTGGGGCAGGTCGCTCTAGCGGCAGCAGCTCTGGTGGATTACCTACCAAAGGTCTCGGTATTATCGCCGTGCTCGCGTTGGTTGTGTGGTTCATTGCTGGTTTCTATACCGTCAAAGAAGCGGAGCGTGGTGTTGTGCTACGTTTTGGCCAGTACAGTGATTTAGTTGAGTCGGGCTTGCATTGGCGCCCGGTATTTATTGACTCGGTAGAGACTGTCGACGTGAGTAATGTGCGTCAATTCCAATCCGATGGTTTCATGCTGACTCAAGACGAGAACGTGGTTCAAGTTGAACTCGACGTTCAGTATCGCGTGGTAAATCCGCGTGATTACTTATACGCAGTTGAAAATGCCGATGACAGTTTGCAACAAGCAACAGACAGTGCGTTGCGCTTCGTGGTCGGTCACTCAACCATGGACGAAGTGCTGACGGTTGGACGTGAGAATGTTCGTGCCCAAACACTCGAACTGTTAGAAACCATCATTGCGCCGTATCAGTTGGGTATTCAAGTGGTCGATGTGAACTTGCTACCTGCGCGTCCACCTGAAGCGGTTAAAGATGCATTCGATGATGCTATTGCCGCACAAGAGGATGAGCAACGCTTCATTCGTGAAGCTGAAGCTTATGCGCGTGAAATTGAGCCACTCGCTCGTGGTCAAGTACGTCGCTTGTTGCAAGAAGCGCAAGCCTATCGTGAGCAAACCGTGCTTCGCGCACAAGGTGAAGTTGCACGTTTCAACGAGTTACTACCGCAGTATAAAGCAGCACCAGAAGTAACTCGTCAGCGTTTGTATCTCGAGACGTTGGAGCGGATTTATGCTGAAAACGCTAAAGTGTTTGTCGATGTCGAAGGTAGTAACAACATGATGTATCTGCCACTCGATAAAATACTTGAGCAACAGCGTAATCGTCCTACTCAGAATCGTTCGAACGATAGTGAAGCGATGATGAACTCACGTTCACAATCGAATTCGAGTAGCAATCAAAGCAGTAGTCAACAGAGCAGTTCGGGCCGCGTCAGCGACCGTTCTGGTGGTCGGGGGTAAACGATGAAAAATTTAATTGGAATACTTGTCATCGTTGCGGTCATCCTTGGCTTCTCATCACTATTTGTTGTGAAAGAGGGCGACCGTGCCATTGTGGTGCAATTTGGTAAAGTACAACGTGATGCGGACACCGGATTACCGATTGTGTTTGAACCAGGTTTGCATTTTAAATTGCCGTTCATTGAGCAGGTCAAAACGCTTGATGCCCGTTTCAAAACGTTGGATGGTAATCCAGATCGTTTCGTAACGAGCGAGAAGAAAGACCTGATTGTTGATACCTATGTGAAGTGGCGTATTTCTGATTTTGCCAATTATTACCTGTCAACGAATGGCGGTAATCAAGTACAAGCAGAAGCGCTTTTAACACGCCGTATCAATAGTGGTTTACGTGCCGAATTCGGTAGCCGTACCATCAAAGAAATCGTTTCTGGTGAGCGTGACAACTTGATGCGTGAGGCGCTGATTCGTGGTGCCGATAGTGCGCAAGAACTGGGCATCGAAGTCATTGACGTGCGGGTGATGCAAATCAACCTGCCGACTGAAGTCAGTCAATCGATCTTCCAGCGGATGCGCGCAGAGCGTCAAGCTGTGGCAACAGAGCACCGTTCAGAAGGTCGTGAGCAAGCGGAATTCATCCGCGCAGATGTCGATGCTCGGGTAACCGTTATGTTGGCGGACGCACAGCGTGAAGCCCGCGAAATTCGTGGTCAGGGTGATGCTGAAGCAGCTGGGATTTATGCGAACACGTACAACCAAGATCGTGAGTTCTTCGCCTTCATTCGTAGCATGCAAGCCTACCAAACGGCCTTCACCGGCAACGATGTGTTGGTACTCGAACCGGATAGTGACTTCTTCAAATACCTGAAGACCCTCCGAGCCGAATAACCAAGGTGAACAGTTAACAGTGAATAGTTAACAGTAAAGCCCGCCCGTGTGGCGGGTTTTTTGTGTTGCGTCTGCGGCTGACCGCTATATGCTAGTAGCCAATATCCAGTAGCTAGTAGCATCATTTTATGTCATTCAAAGCTCAGTATTCTCGCTTCTTTGCAGCGCATACCTCTCGTCTCCATTGTGCCCCGCACAGTCATCACTATTGGCCTGATGTCACGCGTGAGGCACAGTTAGCCTACTGGGACGATAGTGCGGGAGGTGTTGACCACAAGTGGGATCAGATCTTTGGCGAACGAGTCCCTGCGGTACAACGGCAGTTAGCTGAATTACTTTCGGTGCCTGACCCAACGCAGTTCGTCTTCGCCGCCAATACCCATGAGCTGCTGTATCGTGTGCTGAGTTGTTTCGACCCTGCGCAACCGCTCAGTATTCTTACTACGGATAGTGAGTTTCATAGTTTCTCGCGCCAAGTCAGAAGGCTATCAGAGCGCCCAACAGTCAAGGTTCAGGTGGTCCCGACGGAGCCGTTTGATACGTTTGCAACGCGCTGGTTAGAAGCGGTTAAGCAGCACCAACATCAGCTTATTTTTGCGAGCCAAGTCTTTTACAACTCGGGAGTCATTGGGCCTGAATTGACTGATTGGATTGCGCATGCACATGCTGATGCCACCATTGTTGTTGATGGTTATCACGGCTGCGGTGCGATACCAACATCACTAGCTAATGTGGCTGATAGTATTTTCTATGTGGCTGGGAGTTATAAATATCTGCAAGCAGGTGAGGGCTGTTGTTTCATGACAGTACCGCGCAACTGTACTTTACGTCCCGAATATACCGGTTGGTTTGCCGATTTCGCGAATCTAGCCAAGCCTCAACAGGCGCAAGTGGAGTATGCCTCTGACGGCTTCCGATTTGCCGGTGCGACTATGGACTACACAGCGTTATATCGACTGCAGGCAGTGCTCGATTGGTGGCAGAAGGACGGTATTACCGTAGCGTCCATTCATGCGCACGTGCAACAGCTGCAACAAGCGTTCCGTGACGCATTGACTGAAGCGCAACATCCATTATTACAATGTGAGCAGCTCTTGCATCACGACCTAAATCATCATGGTCACTTTTATACCTATCGGTTGCCAACGGCTGAGCAAGTTACCGAACTCGCGGCACAACTCGATCAGCGCGGCATTGCCACGGATTATCGAGCTAATCGATTACGCTTCGGTTTTGCGATGTATCATGACGTTGAGGACTTTGCGCTGTTGCGCGACGTGCTGATGCAGCTCAAGGCGTAAACTGCCACTCGTCGGTGTCTCGATAAATTCATCGTAGCGAGCACGGCAAGGCTACCGCCTGCGCCGAACTTCTGCTAAGATCGCCGCCTGTTTTTTCGGCAGCACTGGTTTCAGGTTTTCTGATCCAATCATTCTGAATTTCTCAATCATAGACGAGCATCGGTATCAGCATCATGGGTAAAAACGTCGTAATTCTCGGCACGCAATGGGGTGACGAAGGTAAGGGTAAGATTGTCGATTTATTAACCGACAAGGCATCACTCGTGGTGCGTTACCAAGGTGGCCACAATGCCGGTCATACCTTAGTGATTGAAGGTGAGAAAACCGTCCTGCATTTGATTCCATCAGGTATCTTACGTGAGAACGTAAAATGCGTGATCGGTAACGGTGTGGTGTTGTCACCCGAAGCCCTCATGACTGAAATCGAAATGCTCGAAGCACGCGATGTTCCCGTGCGTGAGCGCTTGCTGATCAGCGAAGCTTGCCCATTGATTTTGCCGTATCACGTTGCACTCGATAAAGCGCGTGAATTAGCCCGTGGAACCAAAGCCATCGGTACTACTGGTCGTGGCATTGGCCCTGCCTATGAAGATAAAGTGGCACGCCGTGGTTTGCGCGTGGGTGACCTGTTCAATTTCGAGCGTTTTGAAGAAAAACTCCGCGAAGTGGTCGAATTCCATAACTTCACCTTAGTGCATTACTACAAGGTTGATGCGGTGAATGTTGAAGAAGTACTCGACTATTGCCGTGAAGTAGCCAAATTATTGCAGCCGATGGTGGCTGACATTCCATCGTTGTTGGACCAAGCGCGCCGTAACGGCGAGAATCTGATGTTCGAAGGCGCTCAAGGCACCTTGCTGGATATCGACCATGGTACCTATCCGTATGTGACATCATCCAACACCACTGCTGGCGGTGTGTCCACTGGCGCAGGTTTTGGCCCGCGTTATATCGACTATGTATTGGGTATCGTCAAAGCTTACACCACGCGTGTTGGTAGCGGTCCGTTCCCAACTGAGCTGAGCTGTGATGTGGGTGAGCACTTAGGTGTGAAAGGCCACGAGTTTGGCGCCACGACCGGACGTAAACGTCGTACCGGTTGGTTTGATGCTGTGGCTGCACGCCGCGCCGTGCAAATTAACTCAGTAAGCGGCTTCTGCTTAACTAAGTTAGATGTATTGGACGGATTGAAAGAATTGAAAATTTGTACGGCTTACCAGTTGCCAGATGGCACTATTACAGATTATCCTCCTCTAGCTGCTGAGGATTATGAAACGGTAGAGCCAATTTATGAGACGTTACCAGGCTGGGACACCAGTACTGTGGGTATTACGGAGCATAAAGATTTACCGACAGCAGCACTGGCTTATATCAAGCGCATTGAAGTACTCACTGGCACGCCAGTGGATATTATTTCAACAGGGCCAGACCGCGCAGAAACCATTATTTTGCGTCATCCGTTTGCTATTTGACCAATCAGTCACATAAACGGCAAAAAAATGCGTTTTCCTATTGCATCATCAAAATCGATCCAATAGAATGCGCTCCACCTAACCGGGGTGCCGGCATAGCTCAGTTGGTAGAGCAACTGACTTGTAATCAGTAGGTCCCGAGTTCGACTCTTGGTGCCGGCACCAACTTAAAAAATCTGGTTTTGGAGGGGTTCCCGAGCGGTCAAAGGGATCAGACTGTAAATCTGACGGCTCAGCCTTCGCAGGTTCGAATCCTGCCCCCTCCACCACTTTTTTGCATGTCAAAATGCGGTGAGTCCAGAATGGTTTGAGGTGGCCCGATTCAAGGCATGCGGGTATCGTATAATGGCTATTACCTCAGCCTTCCAAGCTGATGATGTGGGTTCGATTCCCACTACCCGCTCCAATAATCTGTATTGTGCTGATATAGCTCAGTTGGTAGAGCGCACCCTTGGTAAGGGTGAGGTCGGCGGTTCAAATCCGCCTATCAGCACCAGTCACGGCCCCCATCGAACCTATACCCCGATTAGTTTAAATTTATTTGGTGTTTAACCACCGTATGTTGTCCAAATGAGAGGCTGTCATGGCAAAAGAAAAATTTAACCGCGTCAAGCCGCACGTTAACGTCGGTACAATCGGCCACGTTGACCACGGTAAAACTACTTTGACTGCTGCAATCACCACCGTTTTGGCTAAAACGTACGGCGGTTCAGCGAAAGACTTCGCAATGATCGATAACGCACCAGAAGAGAAAGCTCGTGGTATCA
>PYVG01000002.1 GCA_003030745.1 Pseudidiomarina aestuarii
CAAGCGGCGACTTTGTCCGTATTCTGACCGAGCCAAGCGCTTCGCTAACCACGCAGTACAAAGCATTGATGGCAACCGAGGGCGTGACGATTGAGTTCACGAAGGATGGCATCCAGCGTATTGCGGAAACTGCGTTTCATGTGAATGAGACCACGGAAAATATTGGCGCCCGCCGGTTACACACGGTGCTCGAACGCTTGATGGAAGAAGTGTCGTTCAAGGCCAGTGACTTACACGGTGAGCGCATCGAAATTGATGGTGCCTATGTGGATAAGCACCTCGGTAAGTTGGCGCAAGACGAAGACCTTAGTCGCTTCATTTTGTAAGGCAAATCTTGTTGTAGTCCTTTGCTGTCGTAGAACGCGGTTTACGGTTATACTGTGAAACGAATCTCACAGCAGGGGAACTGCAATGGAATACAACACGTCAGAACTTTGCGATTTATACCCAGACATGGTCGACGTCGTCGAACCCATGTTCATTCATTATGGTGGCCGGTCATCGTTCGGTGGTCAGCTCGTTACCATCAAATGCTTTGAAGACAAAGGTGTTATCGAAGAGGTAGTGCAGCAAAACGGTGCTGGAAAAGTGTTGTTGATTGATGGCGGTGGTTCTTCGCGTCGCGCACTCATTGATATTGCCATTGCTGAGCTAGCGTTTGATAACGAATGGGAAGGTATTCTTTGTTACGGCGCCGTTCGTGATGTTGATGCCTTAGAGGAAGTTGATTTTGGCATTATGGCCATGACTTCAATTCCAGTCGGCGCTATCAGTGAAGGTGTCGGTGAGGTTGACGTTCCAGTTAACTTTGCAGGCGTAACCTTCTTACCTGAAGATCACCTGTATGCTGACAGCACTGGCGTCATTTTGTCACCTGAACCCCTAGATATCGAATAAAGCTATGCAGCTTCGCGCAATTACTATCGACGATTACACGTCACCGCGTGCAGGCGAACAAAAATGGGGGCAAGTCCTCAAGTGCTTGCCCCCTATTCTATCTGTAAATGCATATAAAAATGCACTCAAACAGGCCTGGACAGATGATCATCGTGTGGCTGTGGTTGCCGTTCCAGAAAGTATCGGTCCGCGCGCTAACTTAGGTCGTGCTGGCGCTGAGACGAGCTTAGCTGCATGGTTACCCGCACTCGCCAATCTGCAAGTCAATGCAGCGAGTAATCCTGCACCACTATTGGTAGTGGGAGCTGTCGAGTGTGATGATTTGCAGGCTCAGGCTGAACCTTTAGATCTGAGCCATTCGAACCAGCTAGAACAGCTGCGAGAACTCGTAGCAGAGCTCGATGCCCGCGTGATTGCTGTGCTGCAGCCTTTATTTGAACTCGGTTTCGATGTCGTCCTCATTGGTGGCGGCCATAACAATGCCTACCCACTGTTGAAGTCACTGGCAAGCGCCAGCGAATCCGTAGTCGGCGCCATGAATCTTGACCCACATTCAGATTTTCGTGCCTGTGAAGGTCGGCACAGTGGCAACGGCTTTCGCTATGCCTATAGTGAAGGCTTCTTGCAGCATTATCATGTAGTTGGCTTACATCCAGCCAAGAATAACGCGGATAGCCTCAATGCGATGCATGATGCTGGTTTCGATTATACGCATATAGATATAGCACGAACGAAAGCATGGGATACATTGACACTCCATTGGCAACAACGCGCAGCGGCTTGGCAAGTTCCGTTTGGGATTGAGGTCGACTTAGATGCGGTGACTGGCATGCCTGCCAGCGCCATGAATTACGTTGGAGTCGAGGCTAATCAAGTTGTGCAGTACATTGCTGGGTTGGCGCAATTGCCACAAGCACGTTATCTGCATCTCACTGAAGCAGCGCCATGTTTGCACCCAGCCGGCTTGGAAGCAGGCAATCGAATGGTGGGTCAAATCATCACCGAAGGCTTACTGGCCTATTTGAACGCTCGCGCCGCTCAAAGCTAGCGACGCTGACCTTGAATCCAACAGGCATGCAATGGATTGGTGCCAAATTGATAGGTCAACATGGCTGGATCCGTCACATCCCACAAACATAAATCAGCACGCAGCCCCGGCGCCAATTTACCTCGGTCGCTCAAGCCCAATGCTTGAGCTGCGTGGCAGGTCACCCCGCGTAGGCATTCTTCTGGCGTCATACGAAACAGCGTAGCGGCCATTTGTAACATCAATTGCAGACTCATAATCGGTGAAGTGCCCGGGTTTGCATCCGTTGCAACCGCAATCGGTACTTGGTACTGCCGCAGTAAATCCAACGGGGGTAATTTCGTTTCGCGCAGGAAATAAAAGGCTCCGGGGAGCAATACCGCAACCGTGCCACTGGCAGCCATCGCTCGTACACCTTCCTCATCTAAATATTCTAAATGATCACACGATAACGCCTGATAGCGCGCGGCTAGGGCACTGCCCTGTTGATTCGATAGTTGCTCAGCATGCAATTTAACCGGTTTCTGTACCGCCTGAGCAGCAGCAAAAACGCGCTCTGTTTGTGCAGGTGTGAACCCCACACGTTCACAAAACGCATCGACGGCGTCCACTAAGCCTTCCGCAACTAGTTTCGGAATGATGGTATCGACAACCAGCTGAATATAGCCGTCTGCATCATCGGCATATTCGGGTGGTACCGCATGAGCCGCCAAGAGGGTGGTGATGACGTCAATAGGATACTGCGCGGACAACTGCCGCGCGGCGCGCAGTTGCTTACGCTCATCGGCTAATGACAAACCATAGCCTGATTTGATTTCGATGGTAGTCACACCCTCGCGAATCAATGCCAACAGTCGCGGCACGGTGGCTTGCACTAATTGCTCTTGAGACGCCGCTCGAGTTGCTCGCACTGTTGCGGCGATGCCGCCGCCTGCCGCAGCTATGTCCGCATAAGCCACACCATGCAACCGTTGGGCAAACTCATTGGCGCGGTCGCCAGCCCAAACTAAATGCGTATGGCAGTCAATCAAACCTGGCGTTACTAGGCCGCCATGGCCATCAATGATCTCAGCGTTGGTTGGCGGCGCCTCAGCACGACCTCCCACAAACTGAATAGAACCATTGGCAACGTCGATGACACCATCTTCAATTAATCCATAGCCATCACCTAAGCATGTCGCGAGGCAAGCATTTTCCAATCGGAATGTAATCACAAAAAAATCCTTTCACACAACTTGTATATACAATTAAGCTCCACTACACTTTAGCACAGCTTTTTGTAAGTTTAGTAGTCTTGGTCAGAGCACCAGATGAACTTGAGTATGGCAGACCACTGACATGAGGATGGAACATGGCAAAGTTTTCTGCAATAAAACAACATTTATATCGGAAAATTGCTTCAGGTGAATGGCCAGAACATCACCCAGTAAGTTCTGAGAATGCGCTCTCACAACAGTTCAATGTGAGCCGTATGACAGCTCGGCGCGCCCTGCAGGAGCTTGCAGATGAAGGCCTCGTAGTCCGCAGCAAGGGGTCGGGCACCTATGTTGCTCCGATTAAATCTCAAACCAGCTTTATGGCAATTCGGAATATTGCTGATGAAGTACGTGAGCGCGGGCATAAGTACCATGCTGTTGTGCATACCATGCGACAAGAGCAAGCGACAGCGAATGTTGCGGAGTTTCTGCAGTTGCCCGCCAATACACCTGTGTATCACTCTGTAATTACACATTATGAGAATCATGACCCGGTACAAGTCGAAGAACGTTGGGTAAATCCTAGAATCGTACCGAAATATATGAGTCAAGATTTTACAAAAGTAACGCCACATGAATATCTCAGTTCGGTTGCACCGCTAACAGAAGCTAGTCACCAGATCGAGGCTATCACACCTGTCGAGCATGTGATGCATTGGCTAAAACTCGAAAAGTCTGAGCCTTGCTTACGGATCCAACGTCGAACTTGGAGTGAGTCTGGAGTGGTGACTTACGCGTTACTGACGCATCCGGGGTCGCGCTTTGTCCTCGGTGGTCACTTAACATTCAAAAAAACCTAACAGCGTGAAGAGCGAATAGCTATTAGATATTAGTTACTAGAAAAGACTAGTTATGTGTTTTCTAGTAGCCAGTAGCTAGTAACCAGTATCCATTTAGTAAGGAGTTTCAATGTCATTTACTCGTCTCGATACCTCGCGGACTATTACTGCTCCCCGAGGCGCCGAACTCACCACTTGCAACTGGCAGGTCGAAGCCGCCAAGCGCATGCTTATGAATAACCTCGATGCCGAGGTCGCAGAACATCCTCATGCCCTCGTCGTGTATGGTGGTATTGGTCGTGCAGCGCGCAGTTGGGAAGCCTATGACACCATAGTGTCAGTGCTAGAGCGCCTCAAACCGAACGAAACCCTGCTGGTGCAATCGGGCAAGCCGGTGGGCGTGTTTCAAACTCATGAAGATGCGCCACGCGTACTGATTGCGAACTCCAATTTAGTGCCAGAATGGGCTACTTGGGAGCATTTCAACGAGCTCGATAAAAAGGGCCTCATGATGTACGGGCAGATGACTGCCGGATCGTGGATTTACATTGGCTCACAAGGCATTGTGCAAGGCACCTATGAGACCTTTGTGGCGGTTGCAAAGCAGCATTTTAATGGTCAAGCGCAAGGGCGCTGGATACTGACTGGTGGTCTTGGTGGCATGGGTGGTGCCCAGCCGCTCGCAGCCACAATGGCTGGCTATTGCATGTTGGCGGTAGAAGTTGATGAATCACGCATTGATTTTCGTTTGCGTACTCGTTATGTCGACCACAAAGCCACCACGCTCGATGAAGCTCTGGACCTGATTCATGAAGCCATTGACCAAGGCCGCGCTATATCGGTTGGCTTACTCGGCAATGCAGCAGATGTTTACGCAGAATTAGTGGAGCGGAATATCACTCCTGATGTCGTTACCGATCAAACCTCAGCGCATGATCCTTTGCATGGTTATGTACCGAAAGGTTGGACTTTAGAGCGCTATCAGCAGGAGCAAGGCGAGCATCCGAGTGAAACGGTGCAAGCTGCGAAAGAATCCATGGCTACCCAAGTGCGTGCCATGCTTGCGTTACAACAGCGCGGTGCAGCAACGCTAGATTACGGCAACAACATTCGCCAAATGGCAAAAGATGTTGGGGTTGAAAATGCATTCGATTTTCCGGGTTTCGTTCCCGCTTACATTCGGCCACTGTTTTGCCAAGGAATAGGACCATTCCGGTGGGTCGCATTATCTGGTGACCCTGAGGATATATACAAAACCGATGCCAAGGTTAAAGAGCTCATTCCAGACGACCCACATCTACACAACTGGTTAGATATGGCGCGGGAGCGCATCAGCTTCCAAGGTCTACCGGCGCGCATTTGCTGGATAGGTTTAAAAGATCGCGCTCGCATTGCCAAGGCATTCAACGACATGGTTGCCAGCGGCGAACTCAAGGCGCCCATTGTGATTGGTCGCGACCATCTCGACTCTGGTTCGGTCGCAAGTCCGAACCGTGAAACCGAGAGCATGCTGGACGGTTCCGATGCGGTATCTGATTGGCCATTATTAAATGCATTGCTCAACACTGCGGGCGGCGCCACTTGGGTAAGCCTGCATCATGGCGGCGGTGTAGGGATGGGTTACTCTCAGCATTCCGGCGTAGTGATTGTCGCCGATGGCACGCCTGAGGCCGCAGCACGTTTGGGTCGAGTGTTATGGAATGATCCGGGTACAGGCGTTATGCGTCATGCCGATGCCGGCTACGACATCGCCAAGCGGTGTGCGCA
This sequence comes from Pseudidiomarina aestuarii, assembly GCA_003030745.1. The sequence continues at coordinate 5,727 of PYVG01000002.1, forward strand.
AGAACAAGGATTGGATTTGCCGATGGTGGAGAAATAACCATGTCTACAGTATTTGAATTGCAACCAGGCCAATTAAGCTTGGCAGACATCCAAAGCTGGTGGCAGCAACCACAGCAATTGAAGCTAGCTGACTCGGCTCATGAAGCGATAGAAGCTTCTGCCGCAACAGTGTCTGCGGTCTTGGCGAAGGGCAAAGTGGTATATGGCATTAACACTGGTTTCGGGTTACTTGCGAATACTCGTATCCCGCCCGAGAAGCTAGCTGACTTGCAGCGTCGCATTGTCCTGTCACACGCGGCAGGCACGCAAGAGTTCATGGCGGATGATGTGGTTCGCTTAATGTTGTTGTTGAAAATCAACTCATTGAGTCGTGGCTTTTCTGGCGTGCGGCCAGTCGTGATTGAAGCGTTGCAAGCCCTGTTAAATCATGAAGTATACCCATGCGTCCCGAGCAAAGGCTCCGTGGGTGCCTCGGGTGACTTAGCGCCATTAGCGCACTTAGTGCTGCCATTGCTGGGCGAAGGCCAAGTGCGCTACCAAGGTAAGATCCTAAGTGGTGCTGAGGGCATGAAAATTGCCGGCATGGACACCATCGCACTGGGACCCAAAGAAGGCTTAGCGTTGTTAAATGGCACGCAAGCATCTACGGCGCTTGCCTTGCATGGCTATTTTCAGATCCAACGTGCATTTGATGCCGCACTGGTGGTCGGTGCAATGTCCGTTGAGGCCGCTATGGGTTCGCGCTCACCATTTGATGAGCGCATTCATGCGGTACGTGGGCAACCCGGGCAAATTGAAGTCGCGAAGCAATTTCGAAAACTACTGGGTGCCACTTCAGAAGTTGCACAAGCGCATGAGAACTGTGAAAAGGTACAAGACCCATACTCATTGCGCTGCCAGCCCCAGGTTATGGGGGCGGTCTACGATCAACTAGTCCATGCCCGCGCCATACTGGAGCGCGAAGCCAACGGCGTCACTGACAACCCGTTAGTATTCGCGGAGTCGGGCGATATTCTTTCGGGTGGCAATTTCCATGCGGAGCCTGTGGCGATGGCAGCAGATATTCTTGCCATCGCAGCCAGCGAAATTGGTGCGCTATCAGAACGCCGCAGCGCGCTCCTCATTGACCATCACTTGAGTAACTTACCGCCATTTTTGGTGAATGATGGCGGGGTCAACTCTGGCTTTATGCTGGCGCAAGTCACTGCGGCTGCACTGGCATCGGAAAACAAGTCTTTGGCTCATCCTACATCAGTGGATAGTATTCCGACCTCAGCCAACCAAGAAGATCATGTCTCGATGGCGACATTTGCCGCTCGCCGACTGACTGATATTGCGCGCAATGTGGTTGATATTATTGCCATCGAATGGCTTGAGGCTGCACAGGGTTTAGAATTCCGGCGTCCGTTAAAGGCTGCCGAGGCCATCGAATCCGCACACGCATGCCTGCGTCAAAAAGTCGCATTTTATGATCAAGATAGGTATTTTGCGCCTGACATTCAGGCTGCTGCTGAGTTGATAGCCGCGGGCGAATTAAGCCAGTTGGTCGCTTGAAATATGTGTCAACGAGGGCGCGTTTAAGCGTCCTCGTCTTCTTCATCTTTGAGGGCTTGGCAGTCGACGCAGAGCGCGACATCAGGCTTGGCCGCCAGACGTGCTGCTGAAATCTCGTCGCCGCATTCAATACAATAACCATATTCACCGCTCCGCATACGCTGCAGGGCTGCCGTTGCGCTGTCGGCATGCTTGGTGCCAGGTTGATCAGCAACAATAGCTTCTAATTTGCCCCGAATGCGCAACAACTGCTGTGCGGTTAATGATTCACTCATGCTTGCATCCTTATGCTTCTTTTTTATTTGCGATGACGACGAACTGCCCCGAGAACTCAGCGACCGGTTTATCACCGTCAAAAATTTGAGTTTTTAGTGTGACTCGAGCATTGCGACCTTCGGTGAGAGCCGATAAATCACCAATCATATCCACTACATGGGCCACAGCAATCGGTTCACGAGTGACGGGTTTATGGTAATGGATAGCACCATCAGCTAGCACAATTGCGCCATGCAGTTGTCGTTCGCGCAATTGTAAATGCAGCAACCCCCAACACGTCAAGGTGGCGAGCGAATAAATACTGCCAGCAAACATGGTTCCATGCACATTAATGTTGCGTGACAGCATGGCTTGCGTGGTAAAAGCGCGCCCCGTGTACTGCTGAATTCGAATGCCCATGGTTTCCGAAATAGGAATATCTTCGTGCCAAGTATCTTGCAGTTCTTTGCACCAATCGGGTCGATAGGTAATCCGGTTTTGCTCTGTCAGGGTTTTGCGTAGCTGGTGTTCGGCGCTCGGGTTCTTCACCGTATCGGCTTCTTCCACCAACTCATAGCCGCATTTGATGTAAAAGCCGAGCGTGTTATCACGGGAATTGATGATGACATGAGTTGCGCCTTCATCACGGGCAACCTTCTCTAATTCATAAACAATGGCAACACCATGCCCGCCGCCGCGATGCTCGGGTGCTGATGCCATAAACCGAATCTGACCTTCGTCAGGCGAATTAAAATGCAACCGACCAATAGCAATGGCCGCGCCACTCTCATCGACAATCATGCGATGAATACCGACTTGATCGTATTCATCCTGTTCCGAGCCACGCGGGCGCTGAAACGGCTTGCGTAATACCCGCCAGCGCAAATCATAGTAGCGTTCAAATTCTGCTGGCGTTGTCGGTGTTATGACTGAGTACATCACTGTCATCCGTGGGTTACTGACTGGCGCGTTAAACCGTTAATAAAAAGGTCATCGGGCCATCATTGGTTAAGCTTACTTGCATAGCGCCACCGAACTGTCCGGTCGCAATAGTTAATGAACTACCGCGCAGTTGGTCGACAAAAAACTCGTATAAAGCTTGGGCTTGAGCAGGTGGCGCTGCAGTTGAAAAGCTCGGTCGGCGACCACTGTTGGTATCCGCCGCTAAAGTGAACTGAGAGACTACCAAGATTTCGCCTTGAATGTCACTCACACTCAAATTCGTTTTGTCATCGCTATCCGCAAACATGCGATAGCCCAGTAATCGCTGCGCCAACTTCTTTGCCTGTGCCTCGGTGTCATTCAGTTCAACGCCTAAGAACACCAATAGACCGCTTTGAATTTCTCCAACTGTTTGGTTTTCAACGGTTACTTTAGCGTGCGTGACACGTTGTAATAAAGCTTTCATGCATTCTCTTCTGTGGGTGTTTCTTTGTCGTCCGCGGATTCTTGCAATTCATCAATATACTCTTCGAGTGCTGCCGTGAATTCCGCACCAATCAGGACAATATTCCAGGAAACGAAAATCCACAGCAATAAAATCGGGATAGCTGCAAGCGCGCCATAGATGGCCTCGTAGGACGGAAATGCCGTGATGTAAGCAGCAAAGCCTTTCTTCGCGAGCTCAAACAGAATGGCGGCGAACAGAGCACCCCAAATGGCATGGCGCACTTTGACGAGGCGATTGGGCATCATCACGTACAACAGTAAAAAGGCAATCACCGAGGTAATGATGGGCACCGTGCTTAATAACATTTCGCGAAAACCACTGACATAATCCTCGGCGAATGCCGTCAGTGAAATCAGATAAGATGACACCGCCATACCAATACCCATCAATATTGGTCCCAGCGTGAGAATCATCCAATACACCGCGAGCGCGACCGTCAATCGTCTCCGTTTATGATTGCGCCAGATGCGATTCATGGTCGCTTCTATGGTCGAAATTAGATTCACTGCCACAATCACCACAAAAATAATCCCGATGGTGGTCATGTTGGAAACATTGGTCACAAAAGTATTCAGATATTCGGTGATGACTTCGCCAGAGGTCGGCAGCAAATTCGCAAACAGAAATTCTTGCAGTTGCACGCGAATATCCTCAAACATGGGAAATGCGGCAAAAATGGAGAACATGACGACCATGAGCGGCACCAGTGCCAGCAAGCTGACAAAGGTCAAATGCCCAGCAATGACCGAGACTTTGTCGTCGGCACACCGCTTCCCAAAATGGCGCAAGAACCCCCATGCAAGACGCATGTAGTCGAGCCAACGGGTAGAACGAGTGCTGGTCATGAGCGCTCCAGTAAAGGAATAAACGGAATCTATAATCCCAAACACCGAAGCAAACGTAAACACTAATTAACATCGTTGTTCGTGCGCGCGCTTCGCGCACTGCTCGTCCGCTGCGCTATTCGAACGCTGCGCTTTTCGTGATTTACCGAACAGTGCGCAGCACGGACGAGCAGCGCAGCGGACGAACAACGAACAGCGAAGCGCACGAACAAAAAGGGGGTGGTATGTACTTAATCTTTGGAGCTGGTGGTGGTCTTGGGCTGGCGCTGGCGCAACACGCAGTCGCGCGCGGTGACGCTGTGATTGCCGTGAGTCGGTCGGCGCAGCCTGAGGCATTCACTGGCCAATGGATCCAAGTGCAAGGTTATGAACCTGAGCACCTACAGCCCGTTTTGGACGCTATTGAAGGTCAAACACTAGCGGGTGTGGTTAGCGCATTGGGAATATTGCATACCAACAATTTTATGCCGGAAAAGCGACTCGAGGATTTGAGTGCGGAGGCGTTGGAGCAAACCTACTACGTTAATGCGGTGCTGCCGATGCTACTGTTGCAGGCGCTTAAGTCGAATTTGCCGACCAAGTCGCCCTGCGTGTGGGTTCAGCTCAGTGCCAAAGTGGGCAGCATTACCGACAACTATCTCGGTGGTTGGTATAGCTATCGTGCCAGTAAGGCAGCGCTCAATATGTTACTGAAAACCGCGGCTATTGAGCTGAAGCGCACTCACAAGCAGCTGACCATTGCCGCTATTCATCCGGGCACGACCGATACTGAGCTGTCTAAGCCCTTTCAACAGCGCCTTCCTGCCGACAAATTGTACACGCCAGAGTTATCGGCGGAGCGTATTTGGCAGGTCATCGCCAACCTTGAGCCAGAGCAAAGCGGACAACTGTTTCATTGGGATGGGAAGCAACTGCCCTACTGATGAATTGGCGGCTAAAATAGCGTAAGGTAAGAAAAAACGAAGGAGCCGTTATGCGTTATTTACTTGCGATATTTTTGCCACCGCTCGCCATTTTAACGACGGGTCGTATATTCCATGCCATTTTGAGCACAGTGCTGTGCGCCGTGGTGATCACCCTTACGCTAGTATCAATGTTCGGTCTGGCGTGGTTGTGGTTAGTTTGTATTATGCACGCGGCGTTTGTGATTGACGGCTACCACAAGCGCAGTAAGCAAGTTGGAGGCGATGCATGAAAACCTGGTCACAAACATTGCTGATAAGTGTCATGGTGCTGGCAGTGAGTGGGTGCTCCAGTGCTTATTATGGTGCCATGGAAAAGGTTGGCATCCACAAGCGCGACATCTTGGTCGACCGAGTTGATGAAGCGCGTGATTCCCAAGCGGATGCGCAACAAGAGTTTAAATCTGCGCTCGAACGCCTTAATGAATTATTGCAGTTCGATGGTGGTGAATTAGAAGCCACTTACAACGCACTCAATGATGATTATGAGAGCAGTAAAGCCGCAGCCGACCGTGTTTATGATCGAATTGATGCGATTGATGACGTCGCTCAAGATCTCTTCGATGAATGGCAAGATGAACTCGATGAGTACAGTAATGAAGGAATGCGCAGAGAAAGTGAGCGTTCACTTCGTGAAACCGAGCGGCGCTACAAGAGTTTACTTGCGAGTATGGAACGTGCGGCCGATACCATGCCGCCGGTGCTCGAAAAACTGCAAGACAACGTACTCTATCTGAAGCATAACCTGAATGCGGCGGCAATAGACGCCATTCGGGGTGAATATCGCACATTACAGAGCGATATCAGCAGTTTGATCGAGGAAATGGAACAAGCCATCAATGAATCAGATGCCTTTATCAAGGCAATGCAGGAGGGTCGTACCGAATGAGTATATTGATTTTAGCAGGGAGTAGTCGCAAAGAGTCGCTCAACAAGAAGTTACAACAGCGCATTGCGGATCGCGCTAAGGAACTTGGTGTTGCTTGTCATGTGTATCCAGCTGAAGAACTTGATGCGCCTTTGTATCAAGGCGACTATGAGGCTGAACATGGAGTCCCTGCGGGAATTCAAAAATTAGTCACCGCCATTCGAGATTGCACCAAGGTCGTGATTGTTACTCCTGAGTACAACAGTTCGATACCACCTTTATTGAAAAATGCGATTGATTGGAGTTCACGTGTGGACCAGCAGCCGTGGAAAGGTAAGACGGTGTTGTTGGCTGGTGCTTCACCAGGTCGGTTAGGTGCTATGCGTGCAATGGACCATTTACGAGCGGTTGTGATGAACTTGCAAGCTTGGGTTGCACCTATGTTCGCGAGTTGTCCGAACGCGAGTGACGAAACCATTCAGAAAATGGATGATGATTTCCTGAAAAACTTCTTACAGCAAGGTGACTAGTTGTTAGTCAGCTAAGCTGGCGCAATATCGGTCCAGTGATGTTTTGGCGACTTGTTCGAGATTGAAATAATCTCGATCAAGGAGCCAGTTGTACATCAACCCATCAATCAAGCTAAACATGCCAATCACCGTTTCACGCGGCTTTACGTTCCGAGACACTTGCCCTTTTTCAATAGCATGCTCAATCAGCTTTTCGCACTCATCAATGCAGGCATTACGCCCGTGTAGGTGGCGCTGATGTATGGGTAACACATCATCAATGTATTCGCATTTGTGAAAGAGGATGTTGATCAACGCCTGAGTGTGTTGATCATCTTGCACTTGCTTCACAATTTTTAGACAACGATGCTTCAGCTGACCCAGCGGGTCATCGGGAATTGCCTGTGCAAGTTCCTCAAACATCTCATCGACTGGAAGTTTGACCCGGTCCATCAGTGAATCAATTAGATCGAGTTTGTTGTCAAAGTGATGGTAGATGGCCCCTCGAGTGACGCCGGCAGCCTCGGCTACTTGCATCATCGACGTTGTTGCAACTCCGCGTTCGCTAAACAAGCGTTCGGCTGCATCCAATAAGTCATGGCGGGTGCTCAGTGCATCTTCTTTGGTACGACGAACCACGGCAAAACCTCTTTAATTCAGAACTAGGCGAATTATACAGCAAGTTAATCAAACATGCATGTATGTATGTAAAGGGATTAGTCTAGGAGTTGAATGATCTAAGAAGCACCCCAACTACTAAGTTAAACAGGGCTTAAAGAATTGAGCTAAACTGAAATAAAGGTCGTACATGTAATCTTAAAACTGGAGGTATGACCATGCGGAACGATATCGATCAGCGCCTCGTTTTAGATGCGTTCGAACAAATCCATGAACACGGTAAATCCGAGCAAGGTAAGCATACCCTAGACGGCATTACTGGCTATACCGATCATGATGGCTACACGGTTTTCCTTGAGGGTCACAATGTCAAAATGACACTCGAGTTTCACAATAAGTATCGTCTTGATTACAACTCCGAGCGTGACTTTGACCTATTTATGCGTAAGCTGGAGCAAATAAGTAAGGATTACCATAAACCAGGTCGCGGTGAATGAGTCAGCACAAGCCCTATAGTATTGCCGAAGAAGTTGCCCATGCCCTCACTCACGGTATTGGTGCCGTTGCGAGTGTGGTTGGTCTCGTATTTATGGTCGCTTGGGCTTTGCAGTACGGCGATACTTGGCATGTGGTTAGCGCATCGATTTACGGCGCGAGTTTAATTTTGTTGTACACCGCCTCAACTCTGTATCACTCCTTTCCATGGCCGCGTGTCAAAGCGGTTTTCCAAAAAATGGATCATGCTGCTATCTACTTCTTAATAGCGGGTACTTATACACCATTTGCTTTAGTGAACCTGCGCGGGCCTTGGGGCTGGACGTTACTTGGTGTGGTATGGAGCATTGCTCTTATTGGTGTGGTGTTAGAGGTGACTCTACAAGAGCGCAAGAAATGGTTATCACTGTCGCTGTATTTAGGCTTGGGTTGGATGGCCGTTATTGCGATTAAACCCATGCTCGATAATGTCGAAGCTGGTGGTTTATGGCTGCTTTTGGCGGGTGGATTAGCTTACAGTTTCGGCGTTATTTTCTATGTCTGGAAATCGTTACGCTTTCATCATGCTATTTGGCACTTGTTCGTATTAGCCGGCAGTATTTTGCACTTCTTTTCGATTTTTTATTTTGTGCTGCCCCGGCCGGACCTCATCTAAATGCTAGTACCAGTGAACTTGAAAATCCGCTGGTTTCTTATTTACGCCCTCTTCGGTTTGGCGCTGTCTATTATTCTCACTTCTATTGTTACCCAAGCAGCAACCAAGCAACTTCAAGAGCAAGTTGGTTCATCGTTGGGCGATGTGGCATTTCAACTTGCCGACAAGCTTGAGCGTGGCATGTTTGAACGGTATCGAGACATGCGGGTGTCTGCGCAACTCATGCGCTCTGTTACGGCGAGTGAAGACCGACTGGAACGGTTCCAGCGACTCCTCGATTCATTGCAATCCAGCTTTCCTGCTTACGCCTGGATCGGCCTAACCGATGCCGATGGCAAGGTATTAGTCAGTACGCAAGGCCTACTAAAGGGAGCCGATGTCAGCCAACGCCCCTGGTTTACTGAGGCCCAAGAAGACTACTTTATCGGCGACGTACATGGCGCACTGTTACTTGAGAAAGAACTCAATCCAGATGGCGATCAGCCGCTACGCTTTGTGGATGTTGCGGTACCGCTATTGTCACCTCAGGGCGAGTTTATTGGTGTGTTGGGTGCACATCTCAATTGGGACTGGGCTTTTGAGCTACAAGAATCTATGCAACGAAGCCTGCAGCTCCATGAGTCAGCCGAAATTCTCATCGTCAGCTCTGAAAATGCCATTATTTTAGGTCCTACAAACTTACTTGAGAAAGCCAATCCTATCGAAATTTCACCAGCGATGCTCAGCGGTGGATACGGAGTAATGGGTTGGCCTGATGGCAATAAATACCTCATGGGGTATGCCGTTGCGCGTGACTATCGAGATTATCGCGGGCCACAATGGCAAGTGATGGTGCGGCAACCTATTGATATTGCTTATCAGCCTATTCAAGAACTGCGCGTGCAAGCGGTTTGGATTGGTGGTGCGGTTGTTATCGTCTTTGCTCTCATTGGTTGGATGACAGCAGAGAAGATTTCGCGACCGCTGGCTAACATTAATCAGCAATTAGAACGCGAAGTGCAGTCGCGTACAGCCGAGCTGACGAAATCGAATCAACGCTTGGAGCAGCTTGCTACCACCGACGCTTTGACTAGCCTTGGCAATAGACGCGCATTCTTCGCGGCCTCGAATGATATGTGTGAACGTGCGCAGCGACTTGGCACTCCGCTTGCGGTCGTCATTTTAGATCTCGATCACTTTAAAAAGGTCAATGACACTTATGGGCATGGCGTTGGTGACGAAGTGTTAGAAGCCGTGGGTTCATTGTTACGAGCAACTGTCCGACAAATCGATATTGCTGCTCGCACAGGCGGTGAGGAATTCAGTTTATTACTAGAAAATACCGACCTAGATGGCGCCCGGCAGCTGTGTGATCGCATTCGTGAACGCATGGAGCAACTCCAATTCAATAGTGACAATGAGGCATTTACGGTCACTATGAGCATCGGTGCTACCCTCTGGCAACCTGATGAGTCGTTTGACAATACCCTCGAGCGCGCAGATAAAGCGCTTTATCAAGCGAAAGAGTCCGGTCGTAATCGCGTAATCGTTGCCTAGGTTCAGGCAAATAAAAAGGCGACCCGAAGGTCGCCTTTTTTAATCCCATGGGATTAGCGTTGCTTATGCGCGGCTAGCACGCTTACGCTCGTTTTCGGTCAGCATACGCTTACGAATACGGATAGATTTTGGCGTGATTTCGACCAACTCATCGTCATCGATAAACTCGAGTGCTTGCTCCAATGACATGCGAATAGGTGGAGTCAGCAATAACGCGTCATCAGTACCTGCGGCACGAATGTTGGTGAGCTGCTTGCCTTTCAAACAGTTGACGGTCAAGTCATTCGAACGGCTGTGAATACCGATAACCTGGCCTTCATACACTTCTTCACCGTGACCCAAGAACAAGCGACCACGCTCTTGCAAGTTGAACAAGGCATAGGCCAATGCTTTACCAGTAGCATTTGAAATCAGTACACCGTTGATGCGCTGACCAATGGCACCGGCTTTTACTGGACCGTAGTGATCAAATGTGTGGTAAATCAAACCTGAGCCTGAAGTCAGTGTCATGAACTCAGTTTGGAAACCGATCAAACCACGACTTGGTACGATAAAGTCGATACGCATACGGCCCTTGCCATCTGGAGTCATGTTGGTCATCTCAGCTTTACGCAAGCCAAGTTTTTCCATGACTGAGCCGCCATGCTCTTCTTCAATGTCGACGGTCAAAGTTTCGAACGGCTCGTGTTTCTCGCCGTCAACGTCACGCATAATAACTTCAGGGCGTGATACTGCTAATTCGAACCCTTCACGGCGCATGTTTTCAATCAAAACACCTAAGTGCAATTCACCACGGCCTGACACGCGGAAACGGTCTGGACTTGCTGTTTCTTCAACACGCAATGCAACGTTATGCTTCAATTCTTGGGTCAAACGCTCCAAGATTTGGCGTGAAGTCACATATTTACCTTCTTTACCGGCAAACGGTGAGGTGTTGACCTGGAAGGTCATGGTTACCGTTGGCTCATCAACAGTCAGTGCAGGCAATACCTCCACAGAACCGGCAGCACACACGGTGTCAGAAATTTTCAATTCGCCTAAACCAGACACGGCAACGATATCGCCAGCGCTCGCTTTGTCGGTATCAATACGGTCCAAACCTAAGTAACCGAATACTTGGCCGACTTTGCCGTTACGGGTGGTGCCATCAGCACCGACAATCGTTACTTGCTGGTTCAACTTAATCGAACCGCGCTTGATACGACCAATACCGATAATGCCCAAGTAGCTTGAGTAATCCAGCTGCGAGATCTGCATCTGCAACGGACCATCGCGGTCAGCTTCAGGTGGCGATACTTTCTCGAGAATAGTCTCGAACAATGGAGTCATGTCTTCGCTTGGATTGTTGTAATCTAAGGTAGCAAAACCGTTTAGTGCAGATGCGTAAACAATCGGGAAATCCAACTGCTCGTCAGTCGCGCCTAGGTTATCGAACAAATCGAATACTTGATCCACAACCCAATCAGGGCGAGCGCCTGGACGGTCAATCTTGTTCACGACCACAATCGGCTTCAAGCCGTGTGAGAATGCTTTTTGGGTTACGAAGCGTGTTTGTGGCATCGGGCCATCAACGGCATCAACCAACAATAAGACTGAGTCAGCCATTGATAATACGCGCTCAACTTCACCACCGAAGTCGGCGTGTCCTGGAGTATCAAGGATGTTGATGCGGAAATCGCGGTAATTAATCGCAGTGTTTTTCGCAAGAATCGTAATGCCACGCTCTTTTTCAAGGTCATTCGAATCCATGACGCGTTCTTCGTTACCACCGCGGCTTGCCAGCGTTCCAGATTGCTGGAGGAGCTTATCAACCAGAGTTGTTTTGCCATGGTCAACGTGCGCGATGATGGCGATATTGCGCAATTTTAAAAGTTCAGTTGCTTGGATTGTCATTAAAAAGCCTAAAAAACAGAGGTGGGAACCACGATTGGTCAAAATAGCGGCGTATTATACTCGTGGAGCTACCAGAAAGAAAGCGAAATGCGTTTGTTACCACTACTCCTAAAACTGGTGCACAGGCAACAAGTATGCAGAGCCGTATGGGAGATGTCACTACGGGAAATTTGTGATTATTTTTACTGATATTTATTAATGAATTCTTATTATGTTAATCAGAAATATTATCCAAATAAAAATTTGATAATATCGACAACTTTTTTTGTGTTAATCCTAATTTTCGAGTATTTTCCTCATTCTTATAGCTATATCATCTTATAAATATTGGCATTAGTTGACTATACAACTACGCTAAAACGCCGGTATTTTGGGCTATCCCGTAAATTCCCTACTTTACACTTTAATGAAATAAGCTATGTTATGAGATGTATAGACAACTCATGTAGCTGTAGAGTCGCTGTCTTACCCATGTAATTACAATTATGAAAATAAATTCAGGTGACACTATGAGACATTTCGCTATTTCTAGCCTCACGACGGCAATCGCCGCGGCCATTTTTGCACCAGCTCATGCGCAAGACGTCGATTCAACATCCACGGTCGATGCAGCAGAACGTATAACCGTTACAGGCTCGCGCTTGCAGCGAACTGAAGCAGAAAGTGCCGCTCCGGTGCAAGTTTTCACAGCCGAAGATATTGAGATGTCCGGAGTGACATCTTTGGAAGTTATTCTTCAACGTATGTCGGCTTCTGCGGGCTTCGCAGGAAGTCAAAGCAATGCGTACTGGACCGGCAACGGATATGGTACTGCGCAAGTGAATCTGCGCGGACTAGGTATCAATCGAACCCTAGTGCTGCTGAACGGTCGACGCATCGTCAACGGTGGTACTGGCGCGAATAGCAGTGTTGATTTGAACATGATTCCCCTTGAGATGATCCAACGTATCGAAGTACTCAAAGATGGCGCATCTGCAATTTATGGGGCCGATGCTGTCGCAGGCGTTGTTAATATTATCACTCGGAAAAGCTACGATGGTTTCACCGTTGAAGCACGAGCAGGTGCAACGGATGAAGGCGATGGTGAAGATAAGTCTCTGAACGTTATATTTGGCGCAAGTAACGACCGTGGACGTATGGTTTCCACTATCGGCTATAGAACGAGTGATGCGGTCAACATGGCCGACCAAGCAGGGTGCGCACTGGCAGAAGTAGCGCCAGGCGAACTTGGTTGTTTTGGTAGTTCCAGTACTATTGGTGGCCGAGCGACTATTCTTTCGGGTCCAGATGCAGGTTCTCGTATTAACTTTAATCAAGAGGAAGGTGGCGATAGCGACTTCTATGAAGCTTATGATCCTGCAAAGCACAATTTTGACTTCTTTTCGCAGTTAAATTCTGTAAATCCAATTACCAACTGGAATTTTTCGACATTTGCAGATTATCGATTAGCGGGTGACACCTATGTATTTACCGAAGTGCTATACAATAATCGACGTTCAAATCAGTTAGCTACGGCCGGCACTGTGGGTGGAATTACGTATGGCGCGGATCATCCAGATAATCCTACTGGTGAAGACATCCGATTGGATAGTCGTCGACTTGCAGAAGCTGGACCACGAGAGTTTTTCCAAGAAGTTAACACTTGGCGAGTCGTGACCGGATTGAATGGAATGCTGGGCAACAGTTGGAACTGGGAAATAGCCTACAACTATGGCCGCAATACAGCTATCGATGGGATGACAAATATTGCGAACATGGAACGACTTGGTCGTGCAATTGACCCCGCGCAGTGCGGAGAGAGCGGTATTCCTTGCTTAGACTTACTCGGTTACGGCGGCTTTGATCAAGCAGCAATTGACTACATCATGTTCCGAACTATGGATGAGGGCGGTAATGAGCAGCGTTCGTTAACAGCGAACATTGCTGGCGACTTACTTGAATTGCCTGCCGGATTTATGCCGGTTGCCTTTGGCGTAGAACATCGGAAAGAAAAAGGGTGGCGGAACCCTGATTCGTCGATTGTCGCGGGCGTTATGAACACCAACCAAGCCGACCCCATAGCTGGCAACTACACAGTGAATGAAGTGTACTTGGAGACAGCCTTGCCAATTCTGCGCGACCGAGATTTTGCGAAGTCAATGGATTTGGAATTGGCATATCGCTACAGCGACTACGATACATTTGGAAGCGACGGCAACTACAAAGCAAGCTTCCATTGGCAAGTAAATGATCAGTTCAAGTTCCGCGCGACGCGTTCGACCGCGTTCCGTGTACCTAATATTCCGGAGTTATTTGGCGGTGTTGCTGAAGGTAACTTAACCACAACTGATCCATGCGATGGCTGGGATCAACCTGGCAAGAATTCTGTTGTTGCAGCAAACTGTGAGGCAGATGGTGTGCCAGCAGGTTATACGCAGCTCGGAGCAACTGTATTAACAACGGTTGGTGGAAATCCAAATCTGGCGCCAGAAGATGCTAAGACCTTCACCACAGGTTTTGTCTGGGATACGTCGTTGGTTGATAATCTGCAATTGACTTTGGATTACTACAAAATTGATATCTCGAATGCGATTCAACGCATCCCTGGCTCAACTAAACTTTCGGTGTGCTATGGATCGGACAATCTATCTCATCCATTCTGTGACGATTCGCACTTCACACGGGATAGCCTAACTGGCGAAATCAACTTTCTGTCAGCTCAACCAACGAATGCAGCAACTGAGGAAGTTTCAGGTGTAGATGGAGCAGTGTTTTACCAAACCGCTATTGCTGGTCTAGACACTTCTTTCAACTGGACCGTGAGCTACTTAGACGAGTATACGGTAACTCCGTTCGCAGGTGCAGATTCGTTAGAATATGCAGGCTATATTACCGGTGGTAGCGGAAGCTATACAAACTGGCGCTCTAATGCGGCGGTAACTTTGGAAAGCGATGATTGGCAGGCGCATTGGAATGTTCAGTATATTGGTGGTGCCGATGACATTAACGCAGCTGAGGGTGATGTAGGCGACCATGCTCCAAGTGTTTTCTACCACAACTTACAGGGTAGCTACTTTGTAAATTCAAACCTAACACTGGTTGGTGGAATCAATAACTTGTTCGACAAAAAGCCACCATTCATTCAAAGCTGGACGGATGCGAATACTGACACCATGACATACAACTTACTCGGTCGTCAGTTATTTGTAAAAGTGCGTTACGCGTTCTAACCCTGGAGGTTGTGCTGCAAGGTGTGGTTCAAGCATCTTGCAGCATTTTTTTATCTCTCGTGGAGAAATAATACAATGGCAGTATCAATACCCAGTAGTCGTTGGCGAGTATGGCATCGCTGGCTAGCTATTTTGGTTGGTTTACAGATGGTTGTTTGGAGCATCAGTGGCGGCTATATGGTGTTTTTTGAGCTGAGCTTCATTCATGGCGACCATTTAGTTCGCGACACTTCTGCGCCCATGCATCATACGAACGAATTTAAGTCTTTTGCGGATGTTCAAGACTTGTATCCAGATGCGAGCTCAATTCAATTGACATCTATCTGGCTAAACCAGCGGTCGGAGCCTGTGTATAAAGTGAATTTACATCACAATTCGCTACTACTCGATGCGCAGACTTTGGAGCCGGTAAAACTGGATAGCGAAGATATTAGAGGCATTGCCGAAAATATCTATAACCTTGGTGATCAACCTGCCGAGCGAGTGCAATGGTTGACGGAAAATCCCCCTACCGAACTAAATCCAGACTTACTGCCAGTGTGGCGGGTTGATTTCGATGATTTTGGGAGTACAAGTTTGTACTTCTCGCCAGATACTGGTGATTTAGTGACAAAGCGGCACACGTTTTGGCGCGGCTTTGACATTATGTGGATGATGCACATTATGGATTACGAAGAACGCGTGGATATAGAAAGTTGGCTACTCAGAAGTTTTATTATTCTTAATTTTGTTTTCATGATCACGGGTGCCGTGTTGGTATTTTTCACGATCCGTAAGCCGAAGACTGCGGAGGTAGGCCAATGATGCGCTTCCTACAATGGCTGCACCGGTGGACTAGTCTGATTATTCTAATTCAGATTGTACTTTGGATTGTTAGTGGCTTTTACTTTTCGTTGACCGGGCATCATGCGATGTCGGGCAATCAATATCATCATATGGACCACACCCCCAATCCGTTGGTAAATAATTCGAATGTTAGTCAGACCGATTTAATGACGCGTTTTAGTCACATTGAAGCAATTGAACTACGTTCGATCTTGAATATTCCTCAATTTGTTGTGAACAGTAAATCGGGTCAACATTATATCGATGGACAGACGGGCAATGTATGGCAAACGACTCCAGAGCTAGCAGCAAAAATTGCCTTTGCATCATACTCTGGTCCCGGTCAGTTAATTAATGTTGAGCGTGTAGACGGCAGTTCTGAGGTGGTTGAATGGGATGCATCCGGTTACAAAGTCAATATTGACGATGATCTTAATACTCGAATCTATGTTGATGCTGATTCAGGTGAAGTGGTTGCACACCGCAACTCTCCGTGGGTATTGGCAGACTGGGCGTTCAAACTTCATTTTATGGACTACAGTGGAGAACGTAGTTTTAATCATCTGCTTATTGTAACAGCAGGTATTGTGACACTTTGGTTCAGTCTGTCAGGGTTGATTTTACTCTGCCGTAATTTAGCACGCGGCGATTTGAATCCTGTTCGGAAGCCTACCTATTTAGAGCATTTTCAGAAAACTGGGCAACCTATAGCAAGTGCTTGTGGTGGTGGTGGGACCTGTGGTTTGTGTAAAGTTCAGTTCTTTGACCATCCACCAAAAGTCAGTGAACTAGATCGTCAACATCTAACGATTCGGGAATTAGACCAAGGATTTCGATTGAGTTGCCAACATCGTACAAATGGCAAATCAAAAGTTCACTTGAGCGATAATGGACCGCAAGAGCATTCGCTTCAACTGGTCAAAAGTCGGCCCCTTACACCGAATATCTTCGAGCTAACGTTTCGTAATCAAAGTGATACCCAATTTGCATATCAAGCAGGCCAGTTTATGCAGTTCATTATTCCGTCAGAGAAGCTGAAGAGTGACTGGGGCGTGCGCCGCAATTATTCATTTTCGACAGCTCCGGGAGATCAAGAATTGGTCTTTAATGTCCGCAAAATGGTATCGCCAAATGAAGGAATTCCGCCTGGCTTTGGTTCCACTTATTTATGTGAGATGGCTGCCGGTGATACCATCAATGCTATCGGTCCAATGGGTGATTTTATACTCAATGATGACAGCCCACGCCACACAGCCCAGATATTTATTGGCGGTGGTGCTGGTATTGCGCCACTGAGAGCGCTCATCCAAAGCGAGTTAAAAAAGGCGACGCCTCGACCCATTTATTTCTTCTACGGGGCGCGAAGTGAATCGGAGTTATGCTATCTCGATGAGTTTAGAAACCTCGCTCAACAATCTTTAGTTGAGTATATTCCGGTCGTTTCCGACGATGTTTCTGGTTGGAGCGGTGAAGTTGGCTTTGTTCATGATGTTGCACGTAAATTCTTACGAGAGCAGAACTTGGAAAACATTGATTGCTATGTTTGCGGACCGCCACCGATGTTAGTGGCCACGCGCAATATGCTGGCCGCACTTGGAGTGGCAGAGAAGCAAGTTCGCTACGATGATTTTGGTATCTAGATGTCCGTAATAGCACCGCAATTCGTTTTTTGTGTTGCGGTGCTATTTTCACAGGAGGGTATTTCTTGCCTTTAATTTAGAATCTTCTAAAATACATGTCATCAACAAGTTTGAGGACATGTTATGCGTCAATTTGCTGGCTTATCATTTCTATTATTCGCACTGCCAATTCACGCGGCAGAGACCACTGTGCAGACGAGCACAGTTGAGAGCTTTGTGCGTTTGCAAGGTATTGTCGAGTCCACCAACGCGGCAACGGTATCGGCGCAGACATCGGGGCGAGTGGAGCAAGTACTCGTCGATATTGGGGATGTCGTAGAACCCGGTGCGACCATAGTGACCATCACCTCAACCGAACAGTATCAAGCGGTCGCGCAAGCGCTAGCGCAAGAGTCAGCGGCGCAGGCGACTTTGGTGGCGGCGCAACGAGAATACGACCGCGTCAGCAGCATCGTGGCTGATGGTTTGTTGCCAAAAGCTGAGCTCGATCGGGTGGAAGCGGCGCTCCAAAATGCCCAATCGCAAGTCAAGGCAACGCAAGCTGCAGTCACACGGGCGCGTGAGCAATTATCGTATAGCTCAGTTAAAGCGCCTTACGGCGGCGTGGTCAGTGAACGGCTGGTTGAGCCCGGTGAAGCGGTGCAGCCAGGCACGCCACTAATGAGTGGCTTTGACCCCACTACTCTACGCATCCATGTCGATGTACCGATGACGCTGGCGCGCGCAGTAGAACGTTTTTCCAGTGCCCGTATTCAAACCCAAGACGGTTGGATAGAGCCGACTCAATTCAAATTATTTCCTACAGTCGATGCAGCTTCGGCAAGTGTACGGTTGCGGTTGACGCTGCCAGCTGATCTGCAATTGTTGCCCGGCCAATGGTTGGGTGTCAGTGTTAAAACTGGCGAGTATGAAGGCCTCAGTGTGCCAGCCGAAGCCATTACCCAGCAGGGTGAATTGACGCTGGTTAAACTAGCCAGTGGTGACTGGCGCGCGGTACGTGTCGCCGATGCCTATGACGGTCGGGTCGAAATCCTAAGTGGTTTGAGCGCAGGTGAGGTCATCAGCTATGAGTAACCGTCTCGGTATTGCCGGCGGCATGGCGCAGTGGGCGCTGAACTCACGCTTAACGCCGCTGCTCGCTCTATTTGGTTTGGTGTTGGGTATTTTTGCTGCGCTCATCACACCGCGTGAAGAAGAGCCGCAAATTGATGTGACCATGGCTGACGTGATGGTGGCACTGCCGGGTGCTCGCGCCGAACAAGTGGAGCAACAACTGGTGTTACCGCTGGAGCAGGCATTTTCGCGCATGCAAGGTATTGAGCATGTCTATGCGGTGGCGCGTCCAGGGCAAGCTCTGATCACCGTGCAGTTTGAGGTGGGTGTTGCCCGTCAAACCGCGTTGGTGCAACTTTTTGATGTGGTGGCTCAGTGGCAGTATGCCAATCCGCAAGCGAGCCCGCCGTTAGTCAAAGCGCAGGGTATTGATGATGTACCTATCCTTGGACTCACGCTGACGGCTGACGAGCTCGATCTGAAATCAGTCGCCGATACCTTAGTGACGCCACTAAAGAATGTGAACGGCGTGCGCGATATCGCCATTATTGGTGCCGAGCCAGAACAGGTCACGGTGACTCTCAATCCGACCGCTTTGGCGCGCGCTGGACTCGACATCAATACCGTGAGCCAAGCTCTGCAATCTTACAACCAAAGTGCGCAAGCCGGTTATCGCTTACAAGAAAGCATGCGTATTCCCATTCAAGCGGGCGGCTTTATTGACAGCCTCGCCACCTTGGAGCAGTTGGTCATTGGCGTAGTTGATGGCAAGCCGCTGCGGCTTGGTCAAGTGGCTGAGTTGAGCACCGATGGTGCGCTGCCAACACGGTATGTGTGGACGCGTACTCGTGAATCTGAAGCCCAGCAAGCCATTACACTTACCGTCACGAAAAAGCCGGGCGAGAATGCAGTCGAAATCGCTGAGGCGGTGCTGACTCGCCTGAATACATTACAAGCGCAGTGGTTGCCTACTGAAGTGAATGTGGATGTGACGCGCAACTACGGCGAGACCGCTGACGCCAAAGCATCGCAGCTGATTCAGAAGTTGGCGTTCGCCACCTTGTCGGTCGTGTTGTTGGTGCTCTTTACCCTGGGTCGCAAAGAAGCTGTGGTCGTTGGTAGCGCGGTAATCCTGACCTTAGCCACGACTCTATTTGCGTCGTGGGCGTGGGGCTTTACCCTTAACCGCGTGTCCTTGTTTGCGCTAATTTTCTCCATCGGTATTTTGGTCGACGACGCCATTGTGGTGGTCGAGAATATTCACCGACATCGTGGGCGGGGGGGCAAACTCAAAGACATTATTCCGCAAGCGGTTGAAGAGGTGGGCGGACCCACTATTTTGGCTACTTTTACGGTCATTGCCGCGCTGTTACCGATGGCCTTTGTCAGCGGCTTAATGGGTCCGTACATGAGCCCAATCCCCATCAATGCCTCGTTGGGTATGCTGCTGTCGCTGATCATTGCGCTCACCGTCACACCTTGGTTAGCGCAACGACTCATCGGCAAAACGGACTCGTTGCACACCAGCGAGCATGAGCAGGATGAGAAGCTGCAACGCTTATTTCAACGCATCATGCAGCCCCTGCTAAGCAGTCGCAAAAAGCGCTATACCCTGGGCTTCGGTCTGATTGGACTGATTGTGCTGGTGATGGGGCTGGCCGTGATTCAAGCGGTGGTGCTGAAGATGCTGCCGTTTGACAACAAAAGTGAAATTCAAGTGGTGCTCGACATGCCTGAGGGTTCACCACTGGAGCAAACCAACAATGTGTTGCTGCGCATGGCAGAACGACTCGACCGCATTCCTGAAGTGTCGGCGACGCAAATTTATGCGGGTACCGCAGCACCGATTGGCTTCAATGGTTTAGTGCGCCAATACTATTTGCGTAGTGATGCGCATCAAGGTGATCTGCAAGTGACCTTGGTCGACAAGTCTGAGCGCGACCGCTCCAGTCATGAAATAGCAATCGCAATCCGCGACTTGTTACAACCCATAGCCGCAGAGCATGACGCGGCCTTAACCATGGCTGAAGTGCCGCCTGGGCCACCAGTATTGGCACCGATTGTCGCGGAGGTTTACGGTCCATCGGCCGAGCAACGCGAGAGTGCTGCGCGAAAAGTCATGGCAGCATTGCAGCAAGTTGACGGCATTGTGGATCTCGACAGTACACTGGTCGCCGCAACCACAGAGGAAATTTGGTCGGTGAACTATGACCGAGCAGCGTTGCTGGGCGTGAATCCGGCGCAGGTCGTACAACTCATCAGCACCGCGTTACAGGGTCAACCGCTGACTTATTTGGCGCTGCCGAATCAAACTCAGTTGGTGCCGCTCGTCATGCAATTGCCGGCTACCGAGCAAGGTCAGATAACACCGCTACAGTCAGTGAGCATTCGTAACCAGCATGGGCAGATGATTCCGCTGCATGAAGTGGTTGAGCGTCATCAAGTACCAATGCAGCAGGCGCGCTATCGTAAAGATCAGCGCCCCGTGACCTATGTGATGGCAGATATGACTGGCACTGTGGATAGTCCGCTGTACGGCTTATTCGCCGCAACCGACAACATCGACTTACCACAAACCTTCATCAGCCAGCCCGACCGTTGGGATACCGCTGCCGTGAAGTGGGATGGTGAGTGGCAAATTACCTATGAAACGTTCCGCGACATGGGTCTCGCCTACGCTGTTGGCTTGCTGCTTATTTACTTGTTGGTCGTGGGTCACTTCGGCAGCTACATGGTGCCGCTGGTGATCATGGCGCCCATACCGCTAACGCTGATCGGCATCATGCCGGGGCACGCGTTGCTCGGCGCACAATTCACCGCCACCTCAATGATCGGCATGATTGCGTTAGCCGGCATCATTGTCCGCAACTCGATACTGCTGGTGGACTTCATCCGTGACGCCGTGGCCAACGGCATGGCTCTGAATGACGCGGTGATCAATGCCGCAGCCGTCCGCGCCAAGCCAATCATCCTGACCGGCGTCGCCGCCATGCTGGGAGCTTTCTTCATCCTCGACGACCCGATCTTCAATGGTCTCGCGGTAAGCCTAGTGTTCGGTATCGCGGTCTCGACCCTGCTGACGCTAGTAGTGAT
Organism: Pseudidiomarina aestuarii; assembly: GCA_003030745.1. The sequence goes on from PYVG01000002.1 coordinate 27,187, forward strand.
CCCGCTACTCTACGCCTCACTCCTGAAAAGAGCTGGTGAACAGTGAACAGTGAATAGGTAACAGGAAAGACAGTGAACAGTGAACAGTGAATAGGTAACAGGAAAGACAGTGAACAGTGAAAAGTAGAGTTTTCTATTCACTGTTCACTATTCACTATTCACCATCCCTTCGCACTAGCATGGTGCAGCCGTTTGCACTATAATGGTGCAATTAGATGCGCTGCGACCCCTGCTCTAGCAGTAAACCATTGATATAAAGCTACTTATAACTTTGGCACGGGTTTTGCTATATCCTGTCCAACAAGGCGCAGGCCAGCATGGAGTGAAAGCTCCGCTATACTGTACAAATCAATTCAGACGCATCGATTCGTGGAGGATCTCATGTCTACACCGCAAGACGTAATGGCATTTATTGAAGACAACGACGTGAAATTTGTGGACTTACGCTTTACCGACACCAAAGGTAAAGAGCAGCACGTGACTATTCCCGTGTCACAAATTAACGAAGAATTCTTCGAAGAAGGCAAAATGTTTGACGGCTCTTCTATCAGCGGTTGGAAAGGCATTAACGAATCCGACATGGTATTGATGCCAGATTGCACCACTGTGGTGCTAGACCCGTTCACTGACGAAGTCACTATGAACGTAGTGTGTGACATCCTTGAGCCAGACACTATGCAAGGTTACGACCGTGACCCGCGTTCCATCGCTCGTCGCGCTGAAGCTTATTTGCAAGCCGCTGGTATTGCTGACACCGCATTCTTTGGTCCAGAGCCAGAGTTCTTCCTGTTCAACGACGTTCGTTTCCATACCGACATGAGCGGCTCGTTCTACAAAATCGAAGCGGAAGAAGCCAAGTGGAACTCAGGTAAAGAATACTCAGACGGTAACTTAGCGCACCGTCCAGGTGTGAAAGGCGGTTACTTCCCAGTACCACCAGTGGATTCTGCGCACGACATCCGTAGCACCATGTGTACCGTCATGGAAGATATGGGCTTGGTAGTGGAAGCGCATCACCATGAAGTAGCAACTGCTGGTCAGAACGAAGTGGCGACCCGCTTCAACACGCTGGTGAAGAAAGCTGACGAAATTCAAACGTACAAGTATGTGGTGCACAACGTTGCCCATTCATACGGTATGACTGCAACCTTTATGCCGAAGCCAATTGTTGGTGACAACGGTTCAGGTATGCACGTACACATGTCACTCAGCAAAGATGGTAAAAACCTGTTTGCTGGCGACCAATACGGTGGTTTGAGTGAAACCGCGCTGTACTACATTGGCGGTATCATCAAGCACGCCCGTGCTATCAACGCATTCGCTAACCCAAGCACCAACTCGTACAAGCGTTTGGTCCCAGGTTTCGAAGCACCAGTCATGTTGGCTTACTCAGCACGTAACCGTTCTGCGTCTATCCGTATTCCAGTAGTTGCGAGCGCGAAAGCACGTCGTATCGAAGTACGTTTCCCTGACCCATCAGCTAACCCTTACCTGTGTTTCGCAGCGTTAGTGATGGCGGGTCTCAACGGTATCAAAAACAAGATCCATCCCGGCGACGCTATGGATAAAGACTTGTATGACTTGCCTGCAGAAGAAGCGAAAGAAATTCCAACCGTGTGTCATTCATTAGAAATGGCGCTGGAAGCGTTGGATAAAGATCGCGAGTTCTTAACTGCTGGCGGTGTCATGACCGACGACATGATTGATGCGTACATCAAGCTGAAAATGAAAGACGTTATGCAGCTGAAGATGACTACGCACCCAATTGAGTTTGACCTCTATTACTCTTGTTAATAGACGTCACTGTATGGACTAAAGCTGATGGTGCGAAACGCGCTGATTATTTTGACCTTGACCCTCGCTGTGCTGAGCACGGCGCAGGGGCAGGTTTATAAAAAGTGCGACGCAGACGGACGCTGTACCTATACGGATAAACCTTTAGAGGGAGCCGAAACTGTTAACGTGGATGCGGCTCCCACTACTGAATTTGCGAAGACTGCCCCAGTTACTACCCCACAAGAACCCGCTAAAGTTGTTGATCCGCTGGCTGAGGTGACGGCCACGGTTGCCATTACCAGTCCCGAACAAAAAGACGCGATTCGCGCCAACAATGGTGAGTTCAAAGTACGCTGGCAAGCCGATGTACAGGGTTTGCAGGGGCGACCAATCTACCAGCTTTACCTCGACACGCAGCCCATTTACAAAGGCCCACTCACTGAAGTGACGTTACGTGATGTCGCGCGTGGTGAGAGACGCTTGCAGGTTCGTGTGTATGCGCCAGATGACACTGAGTTAGCGCGCACCGATATTACCGTTGTCTACGTGCAACGCGCCTCCATACTCGCACCGCGACCACCTGCTGCAGGTGGCGGCAATGGTTGACGATAGACACGCGTTACTGGACCAACTCTTAACAGCTGTCGTGGTACTCGATTCACGGCTGCAGATCCAATATATGAATGCCGCGGCTGAGACCTTGCTCGATGGCAGTCGCCGTCGTTTGCGCGAAGCGCCCTTCTTTAGCCTCTTTGCTGACAGCTCCTTAGATGAAGCGGTGTTGCAACAAGCGCTCGCCGAACAACAAAGCGTCTCGGACAGTGAGGTGCTCCTCGCATTTCATGATGGCCAGCGTGTCACGGTGGAGTTTAGTGCACAGCCTATGGCGAACGGTCCAAGCCAGAGTGAACACTATGCATTGTTAGAACTGCGGCAAGTGGACCAAATTCGTAAAATAAACCAAGAGAATTCCCAGCAACAGCAATTGCTGGCAGCGCAAACCATGATCCGTGGGTTGGCGCATGAAATTAAGAATCCGCTCGGCGGTTTACGCGGTGCCGCGCAACTCTTGGCAAGTGAATTGCCTGACCCAGCGCTGCGTGAATATACCGATTTAATTATGTCGCAGGCCGATCGCCTCCGTAATTTGGTGGACCGTATGTTGGGTTCGTACCGTCTGCCACAACGGCAGCCACACAATGTGCATGCGGTGCTTGAGCAGGTTATTCAGTTGGCGCAATTGAGCGCCGAACAACAACTGCAGACCGTGAAATGGCAGCGGGATTATGATCCCAGTTTGCCGGATCTGACCATGGCTGCGGAAGGGCTCGAACAGTCGTTACTGAACATTGTGATGAACGCCATTGAAGCGCAACACAATGTTAATCAGAGCGATGGGGTGATTACGCTGCGGACGCGCATCGCGCACCAGCAAACCATTTATGGCAAGCGCTATCGGCACTGTGCCGTGGTGAGTGTCAGTGATAACGGTCCGGGAATTCCAGCGCAACTGCGCGACACGCTGTTCTATCCCATGGTAAGCGGTCGTGCGGGTGGCACTGGACTAGGTTTGTCGATTGCGCAAACCATCGTGCATCAGCATGCCGGAAAAATTGATGTGGAGTCCGTACCCGGACACACCGAATTTACCGTCTATCTCCCTTATATTGAAACGCGGGTACGCAATGGCCAAGCGAGGGATGCAGCATGAGTCAACAAGCCGTCTGGATTCTCGATGACGACAGCTCCATTCGTTGGGTGCTCGAACGTGCACTGTCACGTTCAGGACTGACAACGCAAAGCTTCAGCGGTGCGGGTGAGTTGTATTCGGCACTGGAACAAGCCGCTGTATTACCTGGCGTGTTGCTCACCGATATCCGTATGCCCGGCGAAGATGGCTTGCAGGTGCTGGCGACCATTCAGCAGCGCTACCCGTCGCTCCCCGTCATTGTCATGACGGCACATTCTGACCTCGATTCGGCAGTGAATGCGTTTCAAGGCGGTGCGTTTGAATACCTCGCTAAGCCGTTTGACCTCGATGAAGTGGTGCACACGGTCACGCGGGCACTGGAACATCAATCGCAAGAAACACAGGCTCCGGAGGTTAGTACTGATGACGAGGCGATGTCGAGTCTAATCGGCAATGCGCCTGCAATGCAGGATGTATTTCGAGCCATTGGGCGATTATCGCATTCCGCTGTCACAGTTTTGCTCACTGGCGAATCTGGTACAGGTAAAGAGTTAGTCGCTCGGGCTTTGCATCAGCACAGCCCGCGGCGACAGCGTCCGTTTATTGCACTGAATATGGCAGCGATTCCCAGTGAGCTGGTCGAGTCCGAGTTGTTCGGTCATGAGAAAGGCGCGTTTACCGGGGCAACGCAACGCCGCCGTGGACGTTTTGAACAAGCCCATAGCGGTACACTGTTTCTCGACGAAATCGGTGATATGCCGCTGAATGTGCAAACCCGTTTATTGCGAGTGCTAGCCGAAGGACAGTTCTACCCGGTGGGCAGTTATGAACCGGTCAAAGTAGATGTCCGTATTATTGCAGCGACGCACCAGCAACTGGAACAGCGCGTCAAAGATGGCTTATTTCGTGAAGACTTATTCCATCGTTTGAACGTGATTCGTTTGCAGTTGCCAACGCTTGAGCAACGGCGTGAAGATATCCCGCAGCTGGCGCGTCACTTTTTAGAGTTATCGGCCCGCGAACTTGGCGGCGAGCCCAAGCGGTTGACCGCAGCAGCAGTGCAGGTTTTACAGCGCTCTGCTTGGCCGGGCAATGTGCGGCAATTGGAAAACACTTGCCGCTGGCTGACCGTTATGGCGCCGGGGGCGGTTATCGATGTGCAGGACCTTCCCGAACATGTCACCAACAAGTCTTTTGGAGTTGTAAGTGATGATTGGAAGGCCGCCATCGCACAAGAAATTGAGCGGCGGTTGATTGCTGGCGAAACCGATATCGTTAACACTATCGTCACGCAAGTTGAGGCACAAGCCTTAAAGCAAGCGCTTGAAGCGACCGCTGGACATCGGCAGCAAGCTGCAGAATTGTTGGGTTGGGGGCGCAACACGCTGACCCGCAAAGTACAACAATTAATGCCGGAAGCTGACTAGCGACGTAAAATTAACGTAAATGGGCTGCCCTTTACGAAGTCTTCTTTACATAATTAAGGTCAAGAGAAAACCTATGCAACGAGCGCAGGACAAAGTTATGACCAAAATATTATTAGTCGACGATGATGCTGAATTGAGCAGCATGCTCGAACAGATACTGACCCGTGAAGGTTACGAGTTGACCTTGGCTGCTGATGGCGAGACTGGATTACAACGTGCACTAAGCGGTTCTTACAACCTGATCTTATTGGACGTGATGTTGCCCGGTATCGACGGTTTTCAGCTGCTCCAACGTTTACGCCAGCAAGCACGCAGCACGCCAGTGTTGATGCTGACTGCACGTGGTGACGACGACGACCGCGTTGCAGGCTTAGAATTGGGCGCAGATGACTATTTGCCGAAACCATTCTATCCCAAAGAGCTGGTCGCGCGGGTGAAAGCCTTATTGCGCCGTACGCCGAACACTTCGGTGACGCCAGAGCCATTAGAGCACGCCGGTTTCCACATTGACCCTATGCAAAATGAAGCCAAAGTGGATGACGTGGTGTTAGAGCTAACGCCAACGGAGTTCGATATCTTGCGCGTGTTAGTGCAAGGTGGTGGGCAAGTGGTCAGTAAAGACCAGATGTCTGTCGCTGCGTTGGGTCGTCAATTGGCGCCATTTGATCGCAGCTTGGATGTTCACATCAGTAACATCCGTAAGAAAATTCACCATAATCCAGAGCGGATCCAGACCGTGCGTGGGCGTGGATATCGCCTCATGGCACTAGCTTCAGCATAAGCGAACTGACGTGCAGACACGCTGGTATCAGTCGCTTAGCCTACGCCTCCTCATCCTCTTTTGGTTGTTGTTTTTTGGTGTGGCGAGTAGCAGTTACTTATTGGCATTGTGGTTCAGCAAACCCGTTGAGCCACAGCCTTTGTCTGCCAATGTCCAAAATACGCTGACGCCGCTGCTCAGTGACTCCCAAACCTTTGCATCCCTGACGCCTGGTCGTTTGTTGGCCGGTGACTTCCGAGTAGTGGCATCCCTCGCGCCGCAAGGTCAGGAACGGCTGCAGGTCGAACGCAATATCAGTAGCAGTATGCAGCGCCTTGTGCTGCGTCAGCTCGAGGCTGCCCAAGAAGAGCAGATCCCTTACAACAACCAGATGCTGATTGGTCCCTTTGAAAACGACGGGCGACGGATCTTGCTGGTGCGGCCATTAACGCTGGAAGAGCGGCGGCTGCAGGTGGTGTCGGAACAGGAAGCGCAAGAAGCACAAACCACCGCATTGCTGATTGGTAGTGGTTTAATCTCCATCGTGTTGGGTGTGTGGTTGGTGCGGCCGCTGAAGCGCCTGACTCAAGCAACGCGCGAAATTGCCAAGGGCAGCGAATCACCGCAATTACACCGACTTCCGAAACGTTCCGATGAGCTGGGCGAGCTTGCCCGCGCGCTTTCCACCACAGCCCGTGACCTCGCTGTTTCACGCGATGCCCAGCGGCGGTTACTCAGTGATGTGTCACATGAGCTGCGCTCGCCGCTGGCGCGGATGCAAGTGGCTCTGATGCTGTCACAGGACGATGATACGCCGACGGACAATCCACACCTGCAACAAATGGGACGTAACTTAGAACGGCTCAGTACCATTATTGAGCGCATTCTGTCGTTATCGCGGCTCGAGAATGGACTGGTGAAATTGACGCGAGTTGATGTGGATACGCGTGAGCTGGTGGAACAACTGGCCGCCGATTTGAGCTATGTGGATGCTGAGCAAGGCCGACGCGTGCATGTGTTACCCAAAGCGCCAGAGCATGGTGACTGGCCGGTGTTGTCCAGCGATAGCGAGCTGTTACGCTTGGTTCTCGAGAACCTTGTTCGCAACGCGTTGCAATACACCAGCGAATTGATTGAATTGCGCTGCGAAAAAGCCGATAACGTTTACCACATTTTTGTCCGTGACTTTGGCGAAGGGGTGCCAGATGAGCAGTTGCAAAAGCTGTTTAAACCTTTCTTCCGTGGCGATCCCTCGCGTCACCACAAGGCTGGCGTTGGCCTGGGTATGGCGCTGAGCTTACGCGCCGCGTTAGTGCTCGGCGGCAAAATTACCGCACAAAATCATCCTGATGGCGGACTCGAGGTATGTGTTTCATTGCTGAAAGATGGTAAACAGTGAACAGTGAATAGATAATCGAAAAGACACTCTGTTCACCATTCACTTTTTACTAGCCGTTAGAGAGTCCCAGATGCCGGAAACTAAGCCTAGCGATAGCGACACGACTTGGTCATCGTTCTACGATACTGTCATTGCACCATTTTGGTGCAACAATGTAAAACGCACCGCTATCGAGCGTCCCAGCGGCATTACCCTCTACGCCTACTACCTGATATTGCCGCAATCGAAGGGTGTGATTGTGGTCAGTCCCGGACGTATTGAAGCCGCCATTAAATACCAAGAGTTAGTGTGGGAACTGGCGCAGGCTGGTTATTCAGTGGCGTTGCTCGATCATCGTGGGCAAGGTGAGTCTGACCGTGAATCGCCGTTTCGACAGCGTGGGCATATTCGTGAGTTCGATACGTTCATCAGTGACTTTGCCGCGTTCATGGACGACGTCTGCGAACGCTTCACCGCCCAACCCATTACCTTATTGGGGCATTCCATGGGCTCCGCGATTGCCGCTTTATACCTAGCACGACACGAACACAGCGTCGCGCGGGCCGTGTTGAGCTCACCAATGTTTGGTATTCGCTCGAATCCAATCCCGGCAAGCTTTGCGCTCTCGATTGCTGAGTTTGGATTACGGCTCAATGAGTGGCTGCAGCCTGATAAGCCGTGGTATTTCCCCGCGCGCGCCGACTATCAAGATATTCCTTTTGCCCGTAATGATTTAACCCATAGCGCAGCACGCTACGCTAAGTTCCGCCATATCTATGAGCAGAATCCGAGTATTCAATTAGGTGGGCCAACGTTTGCGTGGGTGGTGCAAGCCTTGCGCGCCTGCACGAAAGTGGAGGCTGAAGCTTCGAAGATCAGCATTCCAGTGACGATTGTGCAGTCCGGTGGCGATACCGTGGTCGATAATGAGTCCCACCGGCGCGTCCTCGAGTTATTACCACAAGGACGATTGGTGCAAGTGCCAAAAGCTCGTCATGAGCTCTTTATTGAAGCCGATGAATACCGACAGCAGGCATTGAAAGTGCTAATTGAAGAAGCGGAACAAGCGACTACGGCCGATTAATATTCAGGCGCGGCGAGCCAGTAGGTGATGGGGTAGTGGCATCCATAATGATGCTTTGCGGATCCATATGCACCAGCACGTCGGTGCTTTCAAAGAGGTCCTGCAGCCGATGCTCGGTGTCATCCGCAATATCATGAGCCTGCTTTAACGTTAGGTGATCTTCCAGTTCAATATGGCAGGAAATAAAGCGAGTTGGTCCTGCCGAGCGAGTCCGCAATCCGTGAAAGCCTTGCACGCCTGCTGTCTCTCGGATGGTCTTGATGATGAGCTGGCGCTCGTCGTCAGGCAACTCACGGTCCAGCAATGTGTGCAATGAACCGCGAGCGATTTGCACCGCATTCCACAGTAAATACACTGCGATGCCAATGGCGATGACACTATCGGCCCACCATAAATCCCAAGCACTCAAGGCAAGCGCCACAATAACTGCTGAGTTCAGTAGTAGGTCAGAGGTGTAATGCAATTTATCCGCAGCAATAGCGGCAGAGCTCGTATTCTGAATAGCTTTGTGCTGCAAGGTCACCAGCACACTAGTCAAAATAATCGCCAGAATTGAGACGTAGATCCCTGCGTCAACGCGCTGTACCGTCTCGGCAGCGCTCCACTGTTGCAAACTGTGGATAATCAGCAAAATAGCCGAAATGAAAATCAAAATAGATTGAATAAAGGCGGCTAAAGCTTCCGCTTTACCATGCCCGTGGCGATGTTCTTTGTCGGCGGGAACCAACGCGTAGCGCACCGCAAAAAAGGTAAATAGAGACGCCAAGGTATCCAGTGACGAGTCGGTGAGTGATGCCAACATAGACGCAGAGCCGGTCAGCCACCAAGCGGTACCTTTAGCGATGATCAGAATCAACGCCACAGATACAGAAGCGCGGGTCGCTATTTTGACCCAAAAACTGTAATCCCGTGATGATTCTGCCATGCTCGTGCTCGTCTTTTTGAAGAAGTTTGCTATTCTACTGGCTCGCGTCGAAAAAACGAAATTTCATGCCCGAAAATTGGGCACTATGAGTGATTGGAGTTGTTCAGCAGATGTTCCACATTGCCCTACATGAGCCCAAAATGCCCGCCAATACTGGCAATATCATTCGACTATGTGCGAATAATGGCTGCTCATTGCATCTTATCGAACCGCTTGGTTTTGACTTTGAGGAAAAGAAGTTACGCAGGGCCGGTCTCGATTATCATGATTTGAGTAATGTGAAGCGCTATCCAGATTATGCGAGCTTCAAAGAAGCCATGGGTAACCGTCGAATCTTTGCTTGTACGACCAAAGGCAGCAGTTCCTATGCAGGCGCGCACTACCAGTCAGATGACGTGTTGTTGTTTGGCTCTGAAACCAGTGGATTACCCGATTCTGTTTTGGCGCAATTCACCCCAGAGTTTCGGATCCGTATTCCTATGATGCCGAATAACCGTTCACTCAATTTGTCGAATGCGGTCGCAGTGATTAGTTTTGAGGCGTGGCGGCAACAGCAGTTTGCGGGCGGACGCTAAGTCCAAGTTTAGAACGCTCGAGCTCCGCTTCTGCATAGATTTCCGCTATTTCGCCTGAGCTAACGAGCTCTCGAAAACGGCGGTCAAAATAATCCCGTAACTGGCGTCCACGCGGCGTATCTTGAAAGGCCACATGAATCGGTAAGCTGTTGTGGATCAGCAACCGTTCATACGGCGTGTTGTTCCAATCAGGCAAATTTTCACGATAATTGATGACCGCACCGGCACGACTTTCATCCAACATCGCAAAGCAATCTAAACTGCTATTAGCATAATAGTAGTTGAGTCCGTCTGGCAGAAAATCCCCGTATTGATAGCCAGCCACATGACAAATCGGCTTTTCCAACGTACCGTTGCGAACCTGCGCCATGTCTGCCTCAGTTAGCGTGAACACATACAGCGGTCGGTCATAGTCAAAATGTAAGCGCGAGACTATTGCATTGCGGGGCTGATGCTGTGCGTAAGTGCCCACTAACATATCGAAGCGTTGATCGCTCAGACCAAAAATTGCGCGTAAGTAGGTATTGGTGTTGATGTTGAGCTCGTTCGTTATTGGCGCAAAAACGCGGCGAATAATGTCCCAATATTTCCCAGTACCATCCAAATTCGTGTAGGTACGCCAATAGCCAGACGTGGCGCTGACCATCTCAAACGAGAGTTCTTCATCTTCTGGTAGGCTGGTTGCAAAGGGGGTCACGCTATTGCGTCTGGAAATTCGATCAATTTCGCCGTCTAACTGCAACCGATTAAATTCAGCGGTGAGCAATGGCACTATGTGTTCATAGCGCTTGTGTAAATAATGAAACGCTTCATTCTGCCACAGGGGTACTACAATCAAATGCCGATCATTGTAATAGCCCAATTGGCGTGCTTCAAAGTCATTCAGCAGAATACCTTGCACGCGCTCATTCTCGAACATTAGATGTAGCTGGTCGAGATCTTGGGCGGTGGCGGTCGCATTCGGATAATCATAGTCATTCAGAATAGACTCAACCGACTGCATACCACTGATATAGGCAATGCTGTCGACCTGGTCGAGATTACAAATGCCACATTTGCGACGGTCGGCAACCAGCACAATTTCAAATGAAAATAACGGAAAGGGTACCGGAATGAGATTATTAAATTCGTTCTCGAGACCTGGCAATCGTCCCAGCTCACCGGCAATACGGCCACTGTTTGCTTCGACTAAGCTGCGCGTGCGCGGCATATCTACATAGCCAACACGAATACCCAAGTTGGCATAGGCTTGCTCTACTAGCTCACGAACATAATTGGTAAACGGGCCATCTTCGGGGCGACGAAACACCACATCACGAATAGGCGGCACTTGCCCCTGACTCGTTAGTGTATTTTCCTGAATTGGGAATGGTGGGCGTTCGGCTTCATTCTTTGGCGGTACGAATGGCACTTGCGCGTGCGCAGGCGTCACGCTCGCTAACCATAGCGATGCGCTCATGACCCCAATGATCAGAACTAGCAATCGAGTGCGATACGACACCAATGAACCTCTATTTACAACAAAAAAGGCGCCACACGATTGTACGCGCAGCGCCATTATACCAGTTAGGCGCGCGCTTTATAACTGATCTGCTCATCCTCATTGAAACGCGCATGAATCGGGCAGCCGGCAGCAGATAATGATAAACTTCTGGTCTTATTGATGGTCTGAGATTGACGCACAGTAGTTGGGAGTAAGCGAATGAGTTCAAATATCTTGAAAGTAATGAAGGGTGTCGCGGGAGCGCTGGCGTGCTTGCCAATGCTGGCTATGGCGCAAGCTGCAGAGACTGAGCGTAGTGGCCCAGACTATCAATTGTTACTTGCTGGTGGTGCGCTTTCTGTGTGCTCGAGTATGGCAGCAAATAATTGTGATGAAGGCGGTTGGATCGACAATGAAGTGATGCGCGTCGACCGTTATATCAACCTCTCTGATAAATACACCAAACCTTTGTTGGATGATGATTATTGGCCTATTCATCGTCGTGAAACACGTGACGAAGTGCGCGACGGCCTACAAATTATTCGCGAGCGCATTAACGAAGACATCATGCCAGAGCGCGTGTTTGTGCGTGAATTTACACGCCGTGCGACGCAGTATTTGTATGAGAATTTAAGTGATTCTGAGTGGAACCTGATTCTCGATCATCTCGAAATGCCGGTTGCGGCAGGAATGTTTGAGCAAGTAAATGTTGCCGAGTCGTTGAACAAAGAAGCGGTTGGTGTGTTTGAGGAGTTTGTGGCGCAGGCAGCGAAGGTTCGCGGCACTGTTCCGGGCGGTGACGACAAACCACGCATTGCCGTCATTACTGCATCCGCGCGTGACCCTTATGACGCGGTCGATTTCTACGTGAATTTATTTGCTGAGCTTGGTGCGGAAGCGCAATGGCTGCCAATTGATGCGGCGGTGTATGAAGCGCAGCGCAGCGGCAAATGTGATGCCATTAACGAAATCCGTGAAGAGGAATTTGGTGCTTGGGATCGCAGCCGTGTACATGCGGAAAAATACCAGCAGCAAGTAGAGTTCTGTAAGCGTGCTGGCGCCGGAATCGAGATGATTGAGAATGTCGATGCGGTGTTTATCAATGGTGGCGATCAGAACCTGACTCGTAAGGCGCTGTTGAATCCATTGAGCCAGCCGTCGCCATTGCTGACCGAAATTTACTCGCGAGTAAGTAGCGGTAACTTTGTAGTGGGTGGTACCAGTGCAGGTACTGCCGTGATGACCGCTAAGTCGATGATTACCAACGGGACTTCTGCAGAGGCTTTGAAGGCCGGCGCACGTGCCGCAGAGCCGCCCGTGCCAGGCTGCAACAACAACGATTCCTGCCCGCGTGACATGAATCAAGATACGCTGACTTATCATCCACTCGGTGGTATTGGCTTGTTCCCATACGCCATTTTGGACACGCATTTCTCTGAGCGTGGCCGACAAGCACGGTTGCTGCGCTTAGCTGCGGAAACCTTTACCCCAATGGCGATTGGCGTTGATGAAACGACTGCCCTGCAAGTAAACGTATTGCGTAATGAGTTCCGCGTGATTGGTGAGCGCGGCGTGTTCTTTGCCGTGGGTGCGCAGCAAGCTGATAACGCTGTGGCGTCGACTTTCCATTATCTAACTTCTGGCGCGTCGGGTCGCATTAGCGACCAAGACATCAACGCCGTGCGCTTCGCGACCGACGGCAAGATTATCCAAGCCGAACCCACTACCCGCTTCTTAGATGACCGCGGCATGATCGATTCAATGCGGTTGCTGTGTCGTGATCGCAAGCAGTTCAACTTGCTGCAGGGGGAATATCGATTGACGGTATTGGCTGATGACAACACCCGCTCGCAAGTTTCAGGCGGCGAATGTCAGGTCATGAATGGCCGAGTAGGGATAGCGCTGGAAACCCCGGAGAAATTCTAACGAATTTGGTGAACAGTGAACGGTGAACAGTGAAAGGAAAAATCTCTTCATTCACTGTTCACTATTTACTATTTACCGTCACTTATTCCGTACTTCGCCCGATACGCCTCTACCGCTGGCAGATACTGGCCGAACTCCGGCTCCTGACGCACGAACTCAATCACGTCGTTCAGTGACACGATGCTGATGACCGTCGCGCCGTAATCACGCTCCACTTCTTGAATCGCGCTGAGTTCGCCTTTGCCTTTTTCTTGGCGGTCGAGCGCAATCAACACGCCTGCAAGTTGTGCGTTGTTCGCTTGCACAATCTCCATGGATTCGCGAATAGCCGTGCCTGCGGTGATCACATCGTCCACCAACATCACCCGCCCTTGCAACGGCGAACCGACTAAGTTGCCGCCTTCGCCATGGTCTTTTTTCTCTTTGCGATTAAAGCAGTAAGGCACATCTTTTTGGTAGGTATCGAATAGGGCAATCGCAGCCGCCGTGGCAATGGGAATGCCTTTGTAGGCGGGGCCAAACAACAAGTCATATTCGACGCCGCTGTCTTGTAACGCAGCCGCATAAAAGCGCCCCAGACGCGCCAAATCAGAGCCTTGATTAAACAATCCAGCATTAAAAAAGTAAGGACTTACTCGCCCTGATTTCAGCGTAAATTCGCCAAACTTCAGCACGCCGCGCCCCAGCGCAAACTGAATAAACTCTTTCTGATATGTTTTCATCAATACCTCTGATACTAGAGTGACCAGTAAACGGTGAACAGATAACAGCACCCCACTGTTTGCATCTCTTCACTGTTACCTATTCACGGCTTGTCTATTCCCTGTTACCTATTCACTATTAACTGTCTTTACGCCAATGCTGCCCGCTGCTGATCCATCAGCTCCCGTATCGCATGCCGAGCCAGCTCCAACATCTCATTCATTTCTTCGAACGAGAACGGCTCGCCTTCAGCAGTGCCTTGCACCTCAATCAGTTTGCCGTCTTCGGTCATGACCACGTTCATGTCCGTTTCAGCTTTCGAATCTTCTGGGTAATCCAGGTCAGCCACTGGCGAACCGTTGTACATGCCAACCGAAATAGCCGCGACCAAACCCTTCAGCGGATTCGACTTCACCAGCTTCTCTTTGCGCATCCAGTTCAGTGCATCGACCAAGGCGACGCAAGCACCGGTAATTGAGGCTGTGCGGGTGCCGCCATCGGCCTGTAGCACGTCACAGTCAATCGTGATGGTGTTTTCGCCAAGCGCCGATAGGTCAACACAGGCACGCAACGATCGGCCAATCAGGCGCTGAATTTCCACCGTGCGACCACCTTGCTTGCCGTGTGCCGCTTCACGATTCATGCGTGTATGCGTCGACCGTGGCAGCATGCCGTACTCAGCTGTGACCCAACCTTGGCCCTTACCTTTTAAGAAGCGCGGGACACTTTTGTCGACGCTCGCCGTGCACAACACTTTGGTGTCGCCAAACTCAATCAACACCGAGCCTTCGGCGTGTCGCGTGTAATTCCGGGTAATGGTTACCGGGCGAATTTGTTGCGAAGTACGACCGCTTGGACGCATGCTGCGCTCCTTCTTTGGCTGTGAATTAATGCGATGAAATAAAGTGGGCGCGATTATATCAGATGTGGATCTGAAATTCTGTCGCAACAGCAATAGGCTTCATTGCCTTCTGATGCCTCTCCATTTTCACCAAACCGTAATGTGCCATGGTCTTCAGTGAGCGAGATAGATTGCTGGGCGCACGTCCAGAAAGCACTGCTAATTCTTTGAGCGACTGAGGATTATTCTGCGCAATCATTTTAAGCAGCTCACGATTTTGGTCGGACAATATTTCCGCAAGCGAGCGAATCGACGGAAACCAAACTTTAGGCTCATTCTCAGAGGGCTTTAACTCGCCCTTGGCAATAGCAATGAGTCGAGCACGAATCTCGTCTTGCGACTTCACGCCAATGTGCAGAATAGACATTAGTGTTTCTCCTTCATGTACGAATCTGCTAAATCAAAGAAATCTTGAAGTAACTTGCCAGCATTTATGAACTCATAGGGAATAACGCGTCCGTTAGCTGTGTGAATATGATCACTGAATCTGGGCTTCTTCCCGAATGTCGTTGCTTTAGGGATGGGGTGGGCGTTATCCATTCCAAGTACTCGAGTTCCGGTAGAGTCATGCAATGTCAGTGAATACTTAATACCGTGAGGCACTCGCTGATTAGCATTGATTGATTTCGCCTCGATAAATATCCAGTAACCAGCCTCTTGGTAGATCACGACGCCATCTAAATCCAGCAGAGTCTCGAGAGTATAATCCACATCCATTTAAATATCACCTGATGATAACTGAAATATTTAATTTAGTTGAACATCAGTTTTAGACTTGTGCGACCGTATATTGATGTCAGACATCGACGTACTGTACCGCGAGACGAAGAGTGCTAAACTACGCGCAGGTAAAGTCTATAAGGAAGACCAATGATTCAAAGTATGACCGGTTATGCGCGGCATGAGATGAAAGCCGAATGGGGCAATGCGGTGTGGGAAATGCGCTCGGTCAATCAGCGCTTTTTGGAAACCTACTTCCGGTTGCCAGAGTCATTTCGTAGCCTAGAGAACAATTTGCGTGAACGTCTGCGTAAGCAATTGCAGCGTGGCAAGGTGGAATGTTCACTGCGTTTGACCATTGAACAAGGCGGACAAACCTCGCTCAACCTCAATGAAGAACTCGCTAAAAGCGTCATTTCATCCGCGAATTGGGTCGCCAATCAATCCGCTAGTGCCGTGTTGAATCCCATTGATGTGTTGCGCTGGCCAGGTGTAGTTGCGCAGCAAGAAGACGACATGGATGCCATTCAAGCCGACGTTCTCGCCGCCTTTGAAACCACGTTGGCAGAATTTATCGAGAACCGCGAAAGCGAAGGTGCCGCATTACAGCGCTTACTCGAAGAGCGCCTCGAAGGCGTGTCCGAGCGTGCCGGATTTGTTCGCACTCACATGCCAGAAATCATGAAGTGGCAGCGCGAGCGCCTAATGACCCGCCTCGAAGAAGCCAAAGTCGAACTCGACCCACAGCGCCTCGAAGCCGAAATGGTCATGCTGGCGCAGAAAGTTGACGTTGCCGAAGAACTTGACCGCCTCGACGCCCACGTCACCGAAACTCACAAAATCCTCCGCAAAGGTGGCGCCTGTGGCCGCCGTCTCGACTTCATGATGCAAGAGTTCAACCGCGAAGCGAACACCCTCGGCTCCAAGTCCATCAACGCCGACATCACCGCCGCCGCCGTCGATCTCAAGGTCCTCATCGAGCAAATGCGCGAGCAGATCCAGAACATCGAATAATATGCCACGTCGGCACACATCCTCACGTAGCCCTCACTTCTAGTGCGGGTCTAGCCCTTATCCGAGGCCGATCCCAGCTACGTAATCCGGCACAATTGCGAAATGAGTCGATTAGGACTGTTATTTGGCTCATAAATTGAGCCGTATAATTGCGATTAGCGGCTCATTAAAAAAGCAATTGACATGGTGAGTACATGGCTGCGACGGAGAATGAATCACGACAATGGCTCTGTCAGTATCCGCAATGCCAGATTTTCAATGGCATGACGTTAAGTTACAGCCTCTACTTCGCCTTGCCTATGACCATCTTGGCCAGCTCAAAGGACGCATGGCTTTGGTGGACGGCCATGAAGAATTTACCCTGGATGCCCTACTAACCAATATTGTTGCTTCATCGGCTATTGAAGGTGAAAAAGCGGATGTCTATGGTGTGCACTTTTCGCTTGCGCGACAGTTTGGAATTGATGTTCAGAATAAGGTTACGATTTCATCGCAAAGCGAAGACCTCGCGAGTACGATGCGTGATGCCATCACAGCGTGGCAGCAACCGTTAACCCTAGACACGTTGTTGCAGTGGCATCGTTGGTTATTCCAGGGGCAAACGTCGTTAATGCAAAAAGTAGTGCCAGGCGAACTTCGTGGGGACGCGCCTATGCAGATTGTTTCCGGGCCTATGTTGAAGCCGAAAGTTTACTTCGAAGCGCTCCCGCGTGCATGTGTCGAAAGCGAATTAAATCGTTTTTTAGATTGGTTTAACGACACGGCAGCTAATCAGCTTGATCCGCTTATCCGCGCTGGAATCACAACGGCGTCAGCCCCAACGCGCGCACCATGCACCCCGTCGATGCCGACGAACTTAAGCAATACGCGCAGCAGCAGGGGTTGAGCTTTCGCATAGTCAGCCGTCGTGACGACTCACTTGGTAGAGCTGATGTTCATTGGGAGACGGTTGTACTTACCAACACAAATTTAATGGAGAAATAAATATGGCCCGTGCTCATGCACTACATATTCTTATTAAAACACGCGAAGAGTGCGAAGACCTGAAGAAAAAGCTTGAAGCTGGCGCTAAGTTTGGCGACCTCGCGCGCAAACATTCCTTGTGTCCATCAGGCAAAAAGGGCGGCGACCTTGGAGAGTTTCGTCGCGGGCAAATGGTTCCCGCGTTCGATAAAGTGGTCTTTGGAAAACTGACTTTAGAAGTTCATGGACCGGTGAAAACTCAATTTGGGTGGCATTTGATTAAGGTGTTGTCGCGGGGCTAGTTTGTCAAACAACCCACACCAGCCTATCTTCATATCTATAAACCATTAATCAAGCCAAGAGCGAACAGTATCCCAACCAAGAGATGCAATATTTTTGCTTCGCTCTTTTACAAGCTCTTCAGTCCATTCCTCAACGCCTCTTAATGACTCTAATAAGGCGAGCACTCCACGCTCATCAAGTTGCTGTTTAAGCTTCGCAGAGAGCCTAAGACCGTTCCTCTCTGCCTCTGCAATTCTTTCCAATTGCTTAGCTTTCGTTTTTTCTGTCAAGCAGAGATAAATCAATCTCTTCTTTTCCCATGAGGAGTCACTAATACTTGAGTTTTCGTTTTGAGGAAGAAGCGTTAAATTACCCAAGGTATGCCGAGTTCTTTGATTAAGATAAATATTATAATCCCAACCTGAGACTTGGGCAGAGTCAGGTGCTACATGTTCAACGGTTGAATATAATTCAGATGTCCATAGATTGTAATTTAAATAATCATTTCGTTGGTCAAACTTAATATCCTCGCGCGTCAACAGACCAGCCACATCGTCATTCGCAGCGCCATGAGCAGCAGCAAATATGAGGAAGCGAGAGAGCTCTCTTGACTGCTTATAGAGCGGGTTGTCTGACACATGGCTTACCCAATTTTCTCGATCAAAAACTTTAAGCTTTTTGTGGAGTAGCTTCAGGTAAATTTCTTTTAATTCGCTAACTGAAATCTCTTTTTGTTGCGCGGCGCAAAACCCATACTTTGAGTTTGAAGCGTTTGCAGGAGCCATAATATCTCGAAAGACACCATCTATCCCATCTGTCCCGCCTGTATACGAACGCCGGAGGACGATAAATGCTACTGTCGCTCGCAATGCCTCAATAAACTCTGAATCGCCCTCGCTTGCTAAATCAGTTGACCAAAAGCGGCACAACACCGGAAGCGCCATACTAGTTTTTAAATCTTTTATGACTTGCGATAAAAATTGCGCATCATTAACTGTCTCTGTAGTGTGAAAGAGACCAAGCTTGCTTATCCCATCGTTCTCCCAATAATATCGACGAAACTCAGCTAGCTTTGATAACGCTTTGATGTAATCACGAGCGGAAGTATGTCCCTTACTGACAGCGGTATCAAAACTGTTACGAAGAAATATTCGTTGACCTGCGAGCTCTTTACTTTCCTTCTTACCATCTTGATAAAGCGCAAAACTTACAACTAAATCCTTAGTCTCTGACTGCTTTTTCTTTGTATCTTCAAAGCGTTTATCAATCAGTTCGTTTAGTTTCGACCAATAAGCTTCTGATTCTGATCCAACGTATCGTGAGCAGCTATTCTCGAACTGAATTATTCTAGGCTTCAAAGTTTCCAAGGCTGTCAGCGGCTCTCCGGTCGTATTCAAAGCGTCAAAGATGTCAAAAGCTGCTCCTTCGTCTTTGGTAACTACTTTTGTAAAAACTATATAATCACAAAAATATCGGCTGAAAAGAAATAAGCGTAGCAAGTTTGACACTTGCTCATTGTTTGCAATCCGTGCAACAGCCTTATCTTCTCTGTCTTTATCGGGAAAAACGCTCTTTAATTTTCGAAACAGCTCACGCACTTGCTTACGAACAGTCTTCTCGACATCGAAGATTTCACACTCAGCTTCTGAGTACCAATCAGATTGATTAATCAGTCGAAGAGCTTCTTGTATGTAATGAAATCGAGCTGTTATTTTCTGACCACTAACATCATGCTTAAGGTCAGGCATATTAAATGGTGCGCCGTCACTATTTTTTACGTGTTTACAAAAATGGTGCAAAAACTTTGCTATCGGAGATTTGTATTCCGACTCTCTATTCGAATTGGCTCGAATGTCTCCCGCTCGTACTATGCGAGGAAACGGATATGATTCATCTGGCGGAATGTGTTGAGTACCAATAGCACATGCGTACAAGCAGCCGAGTTGCACTTTAAGTTCTTCTTCAAGCCAGTTTTTTTCATCGTCCTTCAAGCTCATAAAATCAGTTGCTGCAACTTCCTGCTCTAACTGCAAGTACAATGCACACGCAAATAAAACTAGTGTAGTTAAGCGTTGTTGCCCATCTACAATAGCCAAAGAAAGTCCGTCAAAGGTCGGCTCGTATGAGTCCTCTTCAACCATTACGACCGCACCTAAAAATGTATAAGATGCGGCACTAGCATTCTCTGAAAGTCTACTGAAGCCATTGAGAACATCCATAAACAAACGATCGATGTTATCTTCTGACCAATCGTACTGCCTTTGATACTCGGGAATCCTAAACCCAACCGGGGAGGCAGACGATGTTACGTTTTTATACGGCGAGGTAGCTTCCGCTTTGTATAGTTCGCTTAACTTAGACATTGTTGCTCCGACTCAAAAAAACTTATCCTTTAACTATTTAAGCAACAATTTAACAACTACTTGACATTAAATCCAGAATTAAAAATGCTTGGATTAAATAGGATTATACTTTGTAAGTTCAATAGTATGTCTCCGGAAATTAGAAAGGTATGATTCTGTCGATCTAATACTAAAACATACCATATTTACGATTTTGCCGATTTACGAAAGCTTCACATAATGCATACTTATAATTCATAATTTCTCTTTTTAGTCGATAGCGATTTATGATATTTTGGAGAAGTTCTCCAAGAAGGTAATTAGCATGAAGCTCAAATTCACAGGACATGACACTTTCCCGCTGCGTTACGGATGGCTCTTTAAGGCCACTAACCTGCTGTTTCGTAAAGAAAACAAAGAAAAAACAGCTGACGAAAATGCACGAGACGCTATAGTTAATTTAGGTGTAGGCCGGAATATGGTCAACGCTATTAAATACTGGGCAGAGAGCTCCTGTGTGCTTGAATCGACCTCTTTCGCCGGTCGAACTATTCAGCAACTGACTCCGCTCGGACGTTTCCTTTTCTCCACGCAAGATGGCGAACAAAGTGGAGTAGACCCGTATTTGGAAGACATCGGCTCAATATGGCTTATTCATTTCCACATGAACTTTTGCGATGAGGCGTTGACGTCGTATCGATACTTTTTCAACCACTGCAATTTTCAACAGTTCGAAAAGGGTAAGCTCGTAGATGAAGTCTACTCGGCCGCCACAGCTCTCACGGGCCAAGAACCGGGCAAAAAATCAACCGTCAAAAAAGACGTTGACTGCTTTCTTCACACTTACACGAAAAAAGCCCGCTCAAACAAAGCGGTTGATGAAGACCACTTCGCATCACCTCTAGCGGAGTTAGGACTTATACGAGAAGTATCCGCTGGTTATTTGGTTAGTGAACTCGGATTCCGCAAATCGTTGCCTACGAAAATATTCAGTTACGCATTATGCAAGTTCATTCAGCGTGAAACAGAAAACTCAAACGTGAGCTCGATCGACTTCGATTCGATTTTATCGAAACCTGGCTCTCCAGGAAGAATATTCCGTATGTCCGAACAAGGCCTTGCAAACGCTTTAAACGATGCCGCTAAAGATTCGAATAATCGTATCGCTTGGACAGATTCGCTGGGGCTTCGCCAAATAATTATTTCAGATAAATTCAAAAACGAGCCAGAGGAATACCTTTTGCAGGAATATTATGGAGGTAGCTGTGCCTACTACTAATGATCCAATTTCAATCAACAACAAATACAAAAGCTCGATTCGGCTCGATAATCTTGCAGCAGGATACAAGGACTTCGTCAATTCCCTTATTTTGCACGGCACGCTAAAAGGAACCTTAACCACCATATGCCATGAATTAGAAGGCAGTCTCCAAAGAGCCTTTACGATTACAGGTCCATACGGCTCGGGTAAATCAACCTTAGCGGGTTTGTTATCTGGCGCGATAAGCAAAGACAAGCCAACAAGGGCAGTTGTAAAAGACAAACTATGTCAAAAAGACACCGAACTATTAACTTCTATTGATCGCGCGTTTGCATTCAAGTCTGGCTGGCTCGTGGTAAAACACGTATGCGGTCTTGATAATCCTGCCAAAGCTATTACCCATTCTATTTGCTCTCAATTAGGTTTCAAAAACGACCGAGAGTATATCAATAGCCTGTCGGATGCGGACTGTATTGAGCTCATTAAAGACGCGATAAGTTCAGCGGCGCCTAAGCGAGATGGAACTCTGATCCTGCTTGATGAAATGGGCAAAGCGCTCGACTTCCAGAGCAACAACGAAGGCGATCTCTACTTCTTTCAAGAACTGGCAGACATCGCTCAGCAAACAAAAAATCCAGTAGTCATTATTGGTTTTCTGCACCAAGCGTTCAGTCAGTATGCGAAAGGTAAAACCGCTCTAACCCAGCAAGAATGGGGCAAAGTTCAAGGGCGTTATCGTGACCTAGGTTACAACCCAACGGTGGATGAGTCACTGATACTCATCGGCGACTCAATTTCAGTTCAGCCTAAAATTCAGAAAGTTTTAGAACGAAAATATTCAGAGCTTGTAGACAATGTTCTTGATGCGTTCCCGCAATCGTTCACCAATAGCGACTCATTAAAGAACGCGTTACCTTTGGATCCAATAGTAAGCTTGATTCTGGGACCCATTTCACGGCGTCGTTTTTCGCAGAATGAGCGCAGTATTTTTGGTTTCTTGGCGTCTCGTGAACGCTATGGTTTCAGATGGTTCATCGAAAACGTTTGGGACGACAAAAATCCTACTCTTTATGGAGCAGACCTCCTACTAAAGTACCTAGAGGCCAACCTAGGGCACCTGATAACTAGTTCACCTGACGGCAAAGCATGGCTTGAGACACAAGATGCTCTGCAGCGGGCAGAGCAAAAAGGACAAGAAATACACTCGTCTCTTCTAACTTTGATTGGGTTAACCACTATTTTTGGTCAACAGTACCAACTCTTCGCTACATCTGAGTTGCTGAATGGGTACTTTAAAGGCACCTATTCAACGCAAGAAATCGATAAAGCTTTGGCTGAACTTTCTGCTTGGGCGCTGATTATTTATCGAAACCGGCACTCTGCATTTTTTGTCTTTCAGGGATCTGATCTAGATATCAATGCGCTTATCCTCGACGAAGTCGAATCAATAAGAGAGGGAGTATCGTGGGCTAAAGAATGCACTACGCCTAGTCATATTTTGGCCTCATCGCACTACCATAGAACAGGGACAATGCGTTGGGCCAGCACCGCTTTCGTAGAGAGCCTTGAAAAATTAAAGGAATTAGATACCTATGATTCTCCTCGTTCAGGCCAACCTTTTACCTGCTTCGTACTCATTGGTGAATCATTAACTCAAAGCGCACTCACAAAGGCATCAAAGTCAAACCCAACGCTAATTTTGGGTAGTACCAAGTCGGTAGAGAGGCTCAGAAGCGCTGCAACTGAGGTTATCGCGATACGCAATATCTTCAAAAAAGAAGAGAAGCTCGCGCATGATCACATTGCCAAAGCGGAGCTTGCCAATAGGCTTAACGAGGGGCTTCAAGCAATCGCGGATGAGTTAGAACACCTTTTTGCTGAAACGACTTGGCATTTCCAAGGCGAGAACTTAGAGCAAAAACCACTATCAAAGCATTGCTCAACCGTCGCGGACAAAGTATTTCCAGATGCTCCAGTAATCATCAATGAGTTGGTGAATCGTTCTAAGCCTTCAGGAAGTGCAAACTCCGCAACCAACAAGTTAATGTTGATCATGCTCAATCATGACAAAGAGGAGAACCTCGGTTTTGATGAGCACACATTCCCGCCTGAAAAAGGGATTTATTTGTCGGTGCTGAAGAGCAAAGGCTGGCATACCTCCAACGAGCTAGGCCACCATTTTACTGCTGACTGGAGTTCTAAAAGGATTAATCCTCACCAGGATTCCTACAAAATATGGAAGAGTGGCTTCGATTATATTAAGCGCGCTGACCGAACAGTCACAATAGCCGAACTTTATGATCAATGGATACTCGCACCTTACGGTTTAACTGCTGGACTTTGTCGTATCTACGCATTGGCACTACTCAAGTCACTCGAAGGGAAAGTGGCTTATTACGACAAAGATTCGACGCAATCCTTTATTTTTATTCCGGAACTAGATGAAGTCATCGTTGAGAAGCTACACAAGCATGCTCACGAAGTTGGTGTCCGGTACTTTGAAATTGATTCAGTACAAACGCAACTCGTTGAACAAATAGCGAATGCTGCTCTAAAAACGGATTTTTCTAAAGCCGATATATTATCGATTGCTAAAGAAATTGTCCGTCAGATTCATTTGCTTCCGAGTTGGGTGAAGAAAACGTCAGGCATTCAACTCGGCGACGCCGAAAGTAATACTAGCCTGTCGCGTGAAGCCAAAGCGCTCAGGAACGCTGCCCTCCGTGCTCATGACCCCTTTAAACTGATACTCGAAGATATTCCAGAGATCTTCGGACTCAAGAATGATTCTGATAGTAAAATTGACGAGCTAACTGCGCGTCTTCGAGAGGCTTTGGATGACCTAAATGCTCAACATGGGTTTCTTATTGATGCCTACCGGGTCATCATCAAACGCGAAATAGGTGCTGAATTTGACGATTCACTTGCGCAGCGATGTGAAGTCGTAGCGCAGTCGGCACATCGACCTGCAGTTAAGGAGTTCGCGCAACGTTTGCAACGATTTGCGGAAGCACCGAACAGCGAAAACTTAGTGCCTGTGATGTCTACGGCCATGGGTGTAGCTGAACGCAATTGGACCGATAAACACATAAACATTGGTCTTCACGAAGTACACAACTTATGCCGACAATTTCGCAGAGAGGAGTCCTTCAGCAGAATGTCCAAATCAACGGCAACAAGGACGTTAGGACTTCTTCTTTCTGAGCCTAACGGTGAACTTAAAGAACTCGAAGGTCATATTGCAAATATTGGCCGTGCGACAGATATTGACGCACGAGTAGCTACTATTGAGCGTGAGTTTGGAGATCTCCCGGATGATGCGCGTCGTGAGATTTTATTTAAAGCGCTCGAGCGATATATGCATCCCGTTGAAAGTGATAAGGAGGCGGTCAATGACTAAAAAAATAAAGCACGTACTCGGTTTATCGGGTGGAAAAGACAGTAGTGCTCTAGCTCTTTATGTCAAAGAGACCCGACCTGATCTTGACGTAGAGTACTTCTTCACTGACACAGGTTATGAACTCCCTGAAACCAATGAATTTATTGACCAGCTTGAAGAGCGGCTAGGGCACATACACCGCTTGAATGCGCGATCTTTGAACAATATTGAAGGCCGTGGAGAATTAGATTTCAAATCGATGCTCAAGAAGCATCAGAATTTCTTACCTTCTCAACGTGATCGTTGGTGCACGATTCAGTTGAAGCTAAAGCCATTTGAACGCTGGGCTGATAGTTTGATCGCCGATGGATATGAAATCTACAACTACGTCGGGATTAGAGCCGATGAGCCGAATCGCACGGGGCTACTTACTATTGATAAGCCGATCACTACTGTTATGCCATTTCGCGAAGACGGCATCGTAAAATCAGACATAGAAAATATCCTTCAACGTAATGGCTTAGAACTGCCGGCTTATTATAGTTGGCGCTCTCGCTCTGGTTGTTCATTCTGTTTCTATCAGAAAAAGATTGAATGGATTCGACTAAAAGAGAACCATCCTGAACTATTCGAACAAGCAAAGGAGTTCGAAAAAGGTGATAGTAATAACGTTGTCGGCGAACGTTTTTACTGGATGGGTAAAGGAGAACCACTCGAGACTCTAGAGGATCCTGATCGTCGTGCTCAAATTATTGCTAACCACGAAAAACAAGTTGAGCGATTCAAGAAAAAGAAACGTCGGAATGCGTTGTTAGGTGACATCGGTGGCGTTTGCGATTTTACCGACCTTGATGAAATTTACGATGACATCGAGGGTGGTGGCGCCTGTATCACTTGCTACAAATAGGCCTATTGGGAGAGCTGTTCAGCTCTTCTCTTTAAACTTCTCTGAAGTGGCTAATATCCTCAAGAAGTTCTTTGAGATCTTTCTTCTTTGTATCAAAACTAAAACTTATTCTAAGAGTTTTTGCTGCTTGAGCTCGATCAAATCCCAAAGTTGTTAGTACGTGCGACGGTTCAATTGAGCCAGCGGAACATGCGGAGCTCTGTGAGAGGCTGTAGCGCATGTGTGTACTTCGTAGCAAGCCATCCAGATCGACCGTCGGCAGCGTGACGCTAACGCAAGAATCTAATGTTTGCCCTTCCCCGTTGATTGCAAATTCTATTTCACGACTTTTCAGTTCATGTGTGAAGTACTCCTTCAATTTCGCAAATGGAGTTTTCTCATACTTTGAACTAAAGGCTTCAACGGCAGCCCCAAAACCGACGATAAGCGGTGTCGCTAAAGTTCCACCTCTCATGCCAAACTCCTGACCAGCGCCATGAATAGTCGGTTGCAGGTCTTGATTACGAAGATCACGCAGATAGGCAATCCCTATGCCTTTCGGGCCACCTATTTTATGGGCTGATAACGACAAAGCATCGACAAAGTCATTCTCCACATTAAGCGGAGTCTTCAAGTAACTCTGAGCGGCGTCACTGTGAAAAGGTACACCTTGATCAAAACAAATTTTTCCGTAATCTCGAATTGGATTAATAGTTCCCAGCTCGTTGTTTACATGCATCAGGGATACGAGAACAGTATTATCCTTTATCGCTTCTTTTAAGGAATCAGGACTGACAATCCCCAATTCATTCGGAGTTAAATAGGTAACTTCACAACCTCTGAACTCTAGATAAGCGCATATCGCGAGAATGCATTTATGCTCAATTTTAGAAGTAATGATATGAGGTGTCTTACCCTGCATCAGAGCACGCTCTGCGTGGGTTTTTAAAATCAAGTTATTCGATTCGGTAGCGCCGCTCGTGAAGATTATTTCACTTGGAAACGCATCTAGACTGTCAGCAATCTGAGCTCTTACTAGCTCTATTTTTTTCTGCGACTGTTCGGCCAATTCGTGGTTAGCTGATGGATTCGCAAAATCCTCAATGAGCGACTGACACATCGCATCATGAACCTCAGGCAGTATGGGAAATGATGCTAGCGAATCTAGGTAGATCAAAGGAACACCCCAGTTGCGATTCATATCAAAAAACTTGTTCCAAAATTACCATACTTTCGCCCCTTCTTGCATGCCAATATTTGATTGATGCTGGTATACCCCCTTTGCCCTGACGGTCCCCCCATAAAAATACCCACACCGCTGACGAATTTGGGCATGAGAAAAACCTTACGAGGACCATGCCATGAAATCAAACTGCTTTTTTGAGGAGCAAATATTTTCTGCGATTAAGTTACCTTTTACCTTGAAAAATTGCGCAATGAGCCGATTAGGTCTATTATTTGGCTCATATAGTGAGCCGAATAAGGGGTTTAATCGGCTCATCGATAGCAACCCATGAGTGCGCACATGACAACAACCACACATCAAGCAGGAACATGGCTCTGGCAGCATCCGCAATGGCCTGACTTTGAATGGCAGGACGAGCAGTTACAGCCATTGCTTCGTCGTGCTTATGATTCCTTGGGGCAGCTCAAGGGGCGTATGGCGATGGTTGATGGTCATGAAGACTTCACGCTCGATGCGTTACTTGCCAATATCGTTGCGTCCTCGGCTATTGAGAGCGAGAAAGTGGATGTTTACGGCGTACGCTCTTCGCTTGCGCGACAGCTTGGCGTGGATGATCGGAATCCAGTCAAAGTTTCACAACAGAGCGAAGGTCTCGCAAATTTGATGCGTGATGCGGTGATCGGTTGGCAGCAACCCTTATGTATGGAAACTCTGTTTCAGTGGCATCGTTGGCTGTTTCAAGGGCACTCATCATTGCTGCAAAAAGTAATACCGGGAGAGCTGCGTGGTGACTCACCTATGCAGATAGTGTCTGGTTCGCTGGTGAAACCCAAGGTGCATTTTGAAGCGCCACCGAGAGAGTCGGTAGAGAGTGATCTGAATCAATTTATCAGTTGGTTTAATAAGACCAAGAATAGTCAACTCGATCCGCTCATCCGCGCCGGTATCACTCATCTCTGGTTTGTGACAATTCATCCATTCGAGGACGGTAACGGACGCATTACTCGAGCGCTAACCGATCGTGCGCTTGCGCAAGCGGATCAGAATAGTGTGCGACTGTTTGCTATGTCTGAGGCTATTCTTGAGCATCGCAGTGACTACTATGATTTATTGGAGCGCACCCAAAAGCATGGTATCGACATCACGGAATGGCTGGTTTGGTTTATCGAAACTCTCATTCAGTCAGTTGAAACTGCATTGGTGAAAATTGAACGTACTTTGTTTAAGACAAAGTTTTGGGCGCGTCATGCAGATAAGTCATTATCAGAGTCTCATCGCAAGGTACTGAACAGATTGCTCGATGGTGACTTCGAACTTGGCATAAACGCCTCGCAATACGGCAGTGTTGCGAAAGTCAGTAAAGCGACGGCGACTCGGCATCTCACCGACTTGGTAGAACAGGGAGTTCTAGAAAAATTACCTGGCGGTGGCAGAAGCACCCGTTACCGAATCGCAAACGATCGCGGGTAGACGGCAACAACACGGTAATTCAGCACGTCGGCTCAGCATTTACAGTGGGAGCCTGAACCAGAACCTCTAGCGGAATACCGAGTCCTTGGTGGAGGCGGCGGATCATGTTCAAGCTATAGGCGGCACCGAAATTGTGATCATGTTTGTGGTTGTCGGTAACTTCGCCATTGCGATGACCAAACGCTTTGCGCTGTAAGAACGCATCGTGCCAGGTGTATTGCATCCAGTCCGACAGGAATATAGGGAAGCGAGCAGCTAAAGCCAGAAGTGGTTATTTCCATTTTGGAAACAACCACCGAACACGGCGTCACTCCTAAGGAAGGCAAACTAAAAAGGTGAACCACTCAAGTTTGTTATTCGGCTCAAATAGTGAGCCGAATAAGAGCTTTAATCGGCTCATCCTCATCACTATTAATCACCACTAACAGTGAATAAACAGGAGAATCCTCCTGCCAACACATATATTCACCGTTAACAGTGATTAAAGCTTGAAATTTCTCTATTCCCATCTATATTCACTAATTACGGTGATTTATTTGGCTGGGATTTTAACGATATGGCGAAGAAAGTAACGGCTTCCGATATGCCGAGTGCGGCGTTTATCGATAACGCAGCGGTGTTAGGACAGCTCATTAAAGCGAAACGAACGGAGCTTGGCATCAAATTGGCTGACTGTGCGGCGCTTTGCGGTATCGGGATTAATACGTTGTCACGTATCGAAAACGGTAATGCCAATTGCACCTTGGCAGCGGTTTTCTCTGCCTTAAAGGGTTTGGGTATTCAGCTCACATCGAAAGAGTTAATGCCTGAATCTCAGTCCTCATCGAATGCTGAGGAGTGGATCTGACGATGGTAAACACAGACGCATATCAACTCAGTGTGAATTACGGTGATGATGTTATCGGTAGCTTGGCATTAGATAAAAGTACCAATCTACTCAAGAGCAGCTCTCTTCTTAGTCATCTGAAGGAACACCCTCACATTAAGACTAGCGATACAGAGTACGTTCAGGCATTGAGTGACAATATAGCTGCCAGAACCCATTACCTGAGAGAGCAAGCAGCAGATATTCCGTCCATTACGGTATAGCCGCTAGCTAGAGTCTGAACTTAGATCTGCTTAAGAATGGGTGTGGCTCGCTCCATCAAAGCCACTCATTGCCAAGGAACTCGAGGATGCTGCGGGCGAGGCCCGAGGCGAAGAGTTTGTCGGAGTTGCTGAAGATTACGAGGCCGTCGTTGGTGTCGGGGTAGAGGTGGACGTAGGTGCGGAAGTCGCCGCTGTCGCCCGAATGGTAGTAGCGCAGGCGGCCAGTGCTGGTTTGTTTGACGGCAAAGCCAAGAGCTCGGTGGAGTTGACCCACCTCGGTAGGAAGCGTTTTTTGCAGCGCAAACATTTGCCGCGATGCATCAGCATGAAGCGGCGTATCGTCGCGCATGAGCGCTGCGGCAAACTTGGCGTAGTCGCCGGCTGTTGTGGTTAAGCTGTAGGCGGCACCGAAATTGTTGTCATGTTTGTGGTTGTCGGTAACTTCGTCATTGCGATGACCAAACGCCTTGCGTTGCAGAAACGCATCGTGCCAGGTGTATTGCATCCAGTCCGCGTCAATCACTTCGGTAATCTGTTGGTCGACCAAGGCCTGTAATCCGTCATCATCTAAACCCAATTCATGTTGCAGAACGCCGCGTAAATACTCGTAGCCCTCACCCGAGTATTGAAAGTCGGTACCCGGCTCAAACAACAAGCGCAACTCACCACCGGTATCGGAGCGCCAATTGGGTAAGCCCGCTGTATGCGTTAAGAGCATGCGCGCGGTTATCTGCTCGTTCCATGGGCTTGGCTTTAAATCGGGATGGCTCCAATAGGTATGCACAGGCACGTCAAGGTCAATCACACCGAGAGCGGCTTGTTGCAAAACCAAATAGGCAAACACAGGTTTCGCGAGTGATGCCGCTTCAAACAGAGTTTCAGAGGTTATCTTGGTGCCGGTATCGACATTGGCGACGCCAAAGCTTTGGTTGAACGTCACCTTTCCGTCTCGAATTAACGCAACAGCAAGTCCTTCCACCTGAGACTCATCAAGCTGCTGTTGAATAAAGTCTGCCAAGCTTTGTTGCTTGGGTTGGTCATAGTTGTAGCCACTTTCCAGAGTGACGCGTAACCAGCGCACCTCACCGGCTTTGTCGGTCAAAAATTGGAAGGTGGTATTGCTCGCAGGATCAATGAAAGTGCGTTCACCAATAGCAACCAATGGCGCCCATTCTTCGTCCACCGCCACATGCAAGGCCTCTGACCGTACTTGGAATGCATGTTGTGGCTCATTACCATCCGGTCGTCCGAATTCACCGACAAACGCATCAAGCTTCTCTGGCGCTAACGCAACGCGCTGGAACACTTTGGGTTTAGTAGGCTGCCAGCCATAGTGTTGCGCAACGGTTCGCGCAATCGCTGCCATCAAATTAAAGCCATTGTCACTATTGGTCATAATAACCAGGGCTTGTTGATGCTCCACAGAGCCCACTAAATAGCTGGTAAAGCCAGGAATACTGCCCCAGTGGTCGAACACGATATCATCCGATCCGTCCACGTAATGCTTCTTAAAGCCCAGTCGAACGGGCGTGCGCGCAAACATATCGGCAGCTAATTCTTGGCTGATAAGGGTGTCCTGCCCGGTGTGATAATCTTCAATCAAGGTCATCACAAAGTGGGCGAGGTCGGTCGGCGTTGTCCATACACCACCGGCACCTTTAAATGGATATAACTGATAGGGATAAGCGCTGAGTTGCTCAGTATAGCCACTCGCTCGGCGCGCCATCAGCGCTTCAGGTATGGGTTGTTCAAATGAGCTACTGCTCAAACCCAGCGGTTTGAATATGGCGTCTTGAACCGCTGCTTCAAAACGTACGCCGCTAACATCTTCAATCAGTTGCTGAATAATGGTGTAGCCGGGGTTCGAATACTGATAGCGCTCACCTGGAGTGGTAAACAAAGACGCTGGTGGACCTTCATAGGGTGCCTCACCAGCTAACATCTGAGTGACGGTAGGCAAGGTTTCATCGACACCATAAGGTCGCGGAACATGATTGTTGACGCCAGCTTGATGCCCTATTAAATGGCGCAAGGTCACCTTCTGCGTTTCGGTAAACTCACTGTCGGGCAATTGCCATGACTTCAAATACTCGTTGATGTCACCGTCGAGGCTGATTTTACCCTTCTCGACCCAGGTCATAGCCGTCACAGCCGCCAACGGTTTGCTGAGTGACGCTCCGGCAAATACAGTCGTGGGAGTTACTGGTTGAAGCGTATTCAGATCAGCGTAGCCATAAGTTCGTTGCCATTTGATCTCGCCGTGATCAATAAACGCCATACTCACGCCGGCAATGTTGTCTTTCAGCATCACCTCGGCAATGGATTGCGTCGTGAGCTGGTCCGCTAAATACTGATTCGGCAGCAGTAGGCTTTCGATAGCTTTTACGTCCGACTCGCTCGAATTTTCGGCCATAGCCGCCGGCACATTCAATGCTACGGTCGCCAGCGCCAACGTGAACATCCGCATACTAGACATAATGAATCCCTCTCTCACTTGCTTGTTCAATTTCCATGGATTGAAAGATATGAGTCGCAACGAGCCCCCCTAAGGTTTACTCACCATAGGGATACAGGCCTAGTTCGTGGCTCGAGTCAGCGTGAGCTTTTGGTCGCCGAAAATCAGCAGGGCATTGGCATCGGGTGATTCCTCGTCAAAGGCGATGGTGACGGGGACGTCCTGCAATTCGAATCGATGCGCATCTATCGCAAACAAGGGGGAGCGACGCACCGTTTCGCCCTCAGGAGTACGCTCGTGATAAATCAAGCGGCCCTCTTGGCTGGTCAAGGTGATGGTATTGTTGGCGCTGTTTTCTGCCAGTAGGTAAGTGCCTACAAACGCAGCCAAATCGGCATCGCTCAGGCGTTGGTAAGGAGGATGCTCAAAGCTTGGGAGTTCTAGGCGCGGATCGATAAGATGTAGCGCAATATCTTGCAACGCGTCGTCGGCAGAGGTATTGGTCAGGAGCACCACGCCAACTTGATTATCGGGACGATACGCCATAAAGGTTTGATGACCGCTGCCCTCACCGCCATGGTAGAAAGCGGTGTAGCCGTTACTGTCATGGCGGTGCCAGCCAAGACTGCGTTGCTGCAAAATCTGATTCTGCAGAAACCGTGCGAGATCTGCTGGGGTTGAATACAAACCACCGGCACCGTAGGCCACACTTGGTGTTGCGGCTGGCGTTTCGAGCGGCGTCATACCAGCATGGAAGCCTGCTAAGAGTTCTAAGTTTGGTGTGTAGCTGGTGTGCTCGAGTCCTAACGGCTCAATCACGGATTCGTTCAACAACGTAACAAACTCGCTTTGGGTACTCTGCGCCAAAGACTGCGCCAGTATCGCCATACCTACACTGGAATACTCGTGCTCAGCCGGTAGCTGCGACGAGCGAGTTAGTGCTTGCAGCAAGCCCTCAGTACTATTACTGACCAAGACATCGTTACCAATATTCCGTGGTAATGCGGCGGTATGATTCGCCAAATGGATGAGTTGCGTATCAGCGTTGTCGACAAGCCCCGGCCAAATAGCAGTAAGCTGCGTGTTCAAAGCAACTGCGCCCGACGCGACAGCTTCTTCCAGCACTTGTGCGGTAAATAGCTTGGTCAACGAGCTGATCGCAAACTGAGATTGCGCCGAAATCGGCGTAGCACCATCGGCATGAGTATTGCCATATGCGTAAAAATGAACACCCTGCGGATTGATCAACCCGACCACAACAGCGGGTCGATGGCCGTTATCGACCGCTGCGTGGATACTTTGTTTTACGTCAGCAGGGATCGCCTGCAATTGAGCGGTGTCATAGCTTCCGCAGGCCACCACCATGAGGCTCGCAAGCGCGATAATTAGTTTCTTCATGATTTTTCGTCCTTGTTGTCGGGCTGGTACTCCAGTATGTCGCCCGGTTGGCATTCCAATACCTCGCAGAGTTTGGCGAGGGTATTGAAGCGAATGCCGCGAACATGACTGTTTTTCAGCAACGATAGATTGGTTTGTGAAATCTCAATCGCGTCTGCGAGATCTTTCATCTTCATTTTTCGGCGTGCCATCATGACATCGAGATTGACGATAATCGGCATCAGATAAACTCATCATTTTCGGTTTGAATGGTCACTCCAAGGCTGAATGCTTGGGCAATGGCTAAAACAAACAGGCCACCCACAATTAAGCCCCACTGCACATTGGGGTAGATAAAGAACACACCTTCTGAAGTCGAAACCTTAAGGTAAATAAAGGCAAACTCGGCAATGTCAGTGGCATTGGGGATAAACAGATAAAACCGAGCAAATACCTCTAAGTACAACACCGCTGAGATAACCAACAGAGTCACACCCACGCGCTTCAACAGCGTCGGTGTATTTTGCTGAAATGGGCGACCTGTACTCAGTGTGCCGATAAATTCGCGCAGCCAACACAAGGTATGAATAATGAGTCCACCAATCAGTAAAATGGTCACAGCGCGGCTGAGCGCGAAACCAAAGCTGTTGGTTTCAATTGACAGCTGTCCCTGATTACTCGCCAGCGCCCAACCCTGTTCACTGACAACCGTGGTCACGGACGACTCGTCAAATACAACCTGCCAAGTAGTGAGAAGCTGCTCATCGAGCAAGGGCATGACCAGCGCAAATATGCTGGTTCCGAGTGTAATCAATACCGTCAGCGCAAGCGCGAGCGTGACCAGTTGATAGAGAGGTTTTGCAGTCATAAGCGAGTCTTCCACAGTGAATAACGGTTGAAAAGTACACAGTGAGATGATGTTTTGCAATAAAAAGTTTATGTAATACGTAAATAAATATGAATTGAGGAAGAAGAGAAGACCACGATTGGCGCTGGCTAAACATTTCTGCTATAACATCTAAACAGCATTAATTAATCAATGCAAAAATACATGCATAAAGCAGATAAGGCGCATTAAATAAACCATATAAAACAATATTATACATCTTATAAAAGCCTATATTTATCCATGCATTAATAGCAGTATTTAATATCAATAAATACTCAACAGCGAGTTCATGATGCGATGCCAGAGTTAAACGATAACATTATTTCAATATTAAGGTCCGGGCCGATGTCGGCGGCAGAGCTGGCGCGTCGACTTGATATAGATGCTACTACGGTGAGTCGTCGCTTGAATGCTATGGGCTCGAAGGTCATCAAAGCGGGTGATGGGCGTTCGACCCGTTGGTATTTAAGGCGGCGTATATCGATGCCAGCATCCGCAATAAATGCTGAGTTGGATGTGTTGCCGATCTATCGTGTGGACGAGCATGGTCAGGCAGCAAAAATAGCTCATCTTCATGTGGTGTACCCCGCGGATAGTTATTTGGCTGAATATTTTCGCAAGAGCGACACGACCGACAAGCAACAGTCTGAGTGGACGTTTTTTGAATCATTGCCTTGGTGGGTAACGGATATGCGTCCGCAAGGATTCTTGGGGCGCTCGTTTGCGCAACAGCTTCGAGCGCAAGGGCAGCCTGTCGACTCTGATCCTAACCGTTGGTCGGAGGATACGACACTTTCGGTTCTTGCAAGCTACCCTCAGGATCATGTGGGGAACTTACTGATTGGTGACACAGCCTATACTCGGTGGTTAAACGCAGCTCCTGATTCCATAATGAGTGATGCAGAGGCTGGTACGAGAGCGGACGCAATTGCTCGTGGCGAGCATTTTGATTCCTCAGCAAAAGGTGAACAACCTAAGTTCACAGCACGATTGCATGAGAGAGAATGTCTGATCAAGTTCTCGGGTCAGGTGAAACAGCTTGAGATGGATTCACCAGCAAACCGATGGGCGGATCTATTACATGCTGAGGCGCTGGCTAGCGCGGCACTGAACCAAAGTATTGCGAATATCGCAGCAACCAATCGGAGTTTTCAAGCAAACCAACGAACGCTGCTTGCATCGAGACGTTTTGATCGTAACGATACGGGTGGTCGCTTGGGACTGATTTCTTGGACCAGTCTCGATCTCGAGTTTGTCGGAAAAGCCAATGAGCCCTGGCCAGTTATCGCTGACTTGCTGCATCAACAAAATATTATTTCTGAAGTAGCAGCTACGCATAGCAAGATAAGCTGGGCATTTGGTCAGTTGATCGCGAATTCGGACATGCACCTCGGCAATATCTCATGTGTGAATCGAGGCGGCCGCCCCTACGAACTCGCTCCGATTTACGACATGTTACCGATGCATTTTGCCCCCAAAAGTACCGGTGATTTGCCTGCAACAACATATGCAATAAGCATCCATCCGAGTGTTCCACGCATTTGTTGGGAAGCAGCTTTTCCCGCCGCTATTGCTTTTTGGAAGCGTGTATCGAGTCACGACATGATCAGTGACCATTTCAAAGTATTGGCTGCACAGCAACTGGAGATTACCCGCGAATTCGAATCAATTATTCGGAAAATGGCCTGACGTATTTGATAGCTAGGCAACATCACACCTTACTTTGTGTGATTTGATATCTGATTATTCCAATAATAAGTAAAAAAAACCCAATTAATTGCTAATTAGTCAAATTATACTAATATTAAAGCAGGAAGTGTGATGAAGAGGGCGAGATATGCAAGCTGTCGATGAATTTCATGAGCTTCTTGGCGAGCTGATCAAGCGCCATCGTGCGCAGCGCATGGACCAACAGGAGTTTGCGCTGCGGGTGGGGTGTAGTCCGAAAACGGTCTCGCGCATGGAGCAAGGTGTGCCGGTCAACTCGGAAACTTTGTTTACGGCGTTGGCGTTATTGGGGCAGCTCGATGCGTTTCTGGCTTTAGCAGATAGCCAGCTCAAAATGGTCAGTGATTTGCCACAACGTAAGCGCGACGGCTCGACTGCACCGCAAGGACTCGACAATGACTTCTGAAGCTTATGTATTCATAGAGGGGTTAGAGTCGGAGCCTGTGTTGTGTGGGCGGGTGTCACTGAACACACGTACTGAGGTGGGTACGTTTGTGTACGGGAAGTCATACTTGGCGCGGCCCAACGCATTTGCAATCGATCCGATTCACTTGCCGCTCACGGAAACCGAACACCTCTGCACCATCAACAAAGGTATTTTTGGAGTATTGAGTGACGCTGGGGCTGACTCGTGGGGGCGCAAACTCATTACGCAGCTACACCGCACACAGCCACAGAATGAGTTAGAGTTTTTGATAGCGGGTGCCGCCATGGGAGTCGGCGCGTTGAGCTTCAGTCTCTCGCGCGAACGAACCAAGCCCAAGCTATCGCCTAACACCCTTGCCGATCTTGATTTACTTCGTCGTGGGAAAAATGCCATTCTCGCTGCCGAGGAAGTGTCGGATGAAGTGCGACAAGCCTTCGTGTTCGGCTCATCGATGGGAGGCGCACGCCCAAAGACCTTGCTCACCCACCAAGATCAAGAATACCTCGTGAAGTTCAACAAAGCGGATGATCTCTATAATGTGGCCCGCGTTGAACACGCCACCATGCGCATGCTCGACGAACTTGGTGCAGTTCACGTTGCAAGCTCAGAAGTTATCAGTACCGGTGAGGATGACAGCGCAACTGAAGATGTTTTCCTTGTGAAGCGCTTTGACCGCAATGCTGGCGCTGTGAGTCATCATTTTTTGAGCGCCAATACGTTGTTGCAACAAAGTTCTATCAGTCAGCTAAGTCTCAAAACTTGGTACAGTTATGGCCGACTGGCTGAGTTGTTACGTCAGCATAGTGCTGAGGCGAGCGATGCTATCGATCTCTACTACCGTATGGTTTTCAATGTCTTGATTGGCAATACCGATGATCATGCACGCAACCATGCCTGGCTCATGCCTCTCGATTTTCACGAGCAACATATTTCTCCGCAACAGGCATGGCGACTAGCGCCGGCTTATGACGTGCTGCCTATCAATGCCAGTCGGCAACATAGTTTGGGTATTGGTGATTATGGTCGTGAAGGAACCAAGGAAAACATGCTGTCACAGGCTAAGCGATTCGGATTGCAAGACTTCAAGGCTCGCAAAATTATTGATGAAGTGAGTCAGTTGGTCGCGGAGTGGCCTCATTATTTTCGCCAAAACCAGGTCAGCGCTGGAGATATCGAGCGGCTACTAAACATTGCCCCTCACTCAGCGTGATTTGGTATGCTGTAGGAATGGCAACACATAATAAGAAACAACAGGAGTAACACCATGTTTGATATGAAGCGCATTGCGCTGGCGGTGTCGTTGGCATTGGCCGCGACCGCATGTTCGGAAGCACCGAAAACGAACGCAGCAACTGAAGCGCAGCCAGCGGCTGAGCAACAGGCGCAGCAACAGACTGAGTCGGAAAAAGCGAATCAGTTGTTTGAAGATATTTTCATGGATGCGGTAATGCGCAGTCCTATGTATCAGTCTTACTTGGGTATCAAAGATGACCAAGATAAGTGGGACGATATTTCGGACACAAAAGCCGAAGAAGAGCTGGCTATTGCGAAAGCCAATTTAGAGAAAGTAGAAGCCATTGACGAAAGCCAGCTTGACGAGCAAACCTATCTGAGCTGGATGTTGATGAAGCAAGAGTTAGAGCAAGAAATTGCTGACTTCCAATGGCGTCATTACAACTATCCAGTGAATCAGATGTTCGGCATGCATTCGAGCGTGGCGTCACTGTTGATTAACCAACATCGCATTAGCTCGGTGGATGACGCTGAAGATTACATTGCGCGTCTGAATGGCCTACCAGAGCTCTTCCAGCAACTGAGTGAGAATCTCAAAATTCGCGCAGAGAAAGGTATTATCGCACCGAAGTTTGTGTACCCATATGTGATCAGTGATAGCCAAAACTTGATCAGTGGTGCACCTTTTGACGATGGCGAGCCAAGCGTATTGCTAGCCGATTTCACCAAGAAAATTGATGAGTTAGACATTGAGCAAGCGCAGTTCGACAACCTCAAAGGCGCAGCTGAAACAGCACTCGTAGAGTCAGTGAAGCCAGCTTATGACAGCCTCATCGCCACTGTAAAAGAGTTGGAAGCACAAGCCACCACCAAGGACGGCGCGTGGAAATTCCCAGACGGCGAAGCGTTCTACAACAACGCACTGCAACGCACCACCACCACGGATCTGACCGCTGATGAAATTCATCAAATTGGTCTGGATGAAGTGGCGCGTATTCATGAAGAAATGCGCGGCATCATGGAGCAAGTAGGTTACGAAGGTACGCTGCAAGAGTTCTTCGTGTACATGCGTAACAACCAAGACTTCATCTACCCAGATACCGAAGAAGGTCGTCAGCGTTACCTTGAAGAAGCGAAAGCGTACATCGATACCATGCGTGGCTTCTTAGACGAGCTGTTTATCACCAAGCCAAAAGCCGACATGATTGTGAAAGCGGTTGAGCCTTTCCGCGAGAAGTCAGCGGGTAAAGCCTTCTATCAGCAGCCGTCGATGGATGGTTCACGCCCAGGCGTTTACTACGCCAACTTGTACGACATGGCGTCGATGCCGACTTACCAAATGGAAGCTTTGGCTTACCATGAAGGTATTCCGGGTCACCACATGCAAATTGCTATTCAGCAAGAGCTGGAAGGTATTCCGTCATTCCGCAAGTTCGGTCGCTATACCGCTTACAGCGAAGGCTGGGGACTCTACACCGAAATGCTGCCAAAAGAATATGGCTTCTACAAAGACCCCTATTCAGACTTCGGTCGGTTAGCAATGGAATTGTGGCGTGCGGTTCGCTTAGTAGTCGACACGGGTATTCATGACAAACAGTGGACGCGTGAAGAGGGTATTGATTTCTACGTGAGCAATACGCCAAACGCAGAAGCCGACGCAGTCAAAATGGTCGAGCGTCATATTGTCATGCCTAGCCAAGCAACAGCCTACAAAATTGGCATGTTGAAGATTGTTGAGCTGCGTGAAAAAGCCAAAGCTGAACTCGGTGATGCATTCGATATTCGTGAGTTCCACGATGTCGTGCTAGCCAATGGTCCAGTGCCGCTGAATATCCTCGAGCAGTTCGTCAACGACTACATCGCTGACAAGTCCTCCTAAAAAATCTGCATAATTGAAGACCTACATTGACGCGCTGCAGAATAAGCAGCGCGTCAATCTTCAACTTTTGGCAGTTGAATTTCAACCAACAACCCACCTGATTTCGCTTGTTTGAACGTCACTGTTCCTTGGTGGAGCTCAATGACTTTCGCGACGATTGAAAGCCCTAATCCAGCACCTTCAATATGCGAGTGTTCCTGGTGCCGATAAAAGCGATTGCCCAAATGCTGCAGAACTTCCTTCGGCACGCCTGTTCCTTGATCGGTGATCGAGAGAAGAATGTGTGACGCTTTCTGTTGCCCTCTAATCGAAATAGTACTCTCGGACGGTGAGAATTTCATGGCGTTAGCAATCAGATTGGAAATAGCACTGACTAATAGCAACTCATTCCCCTGAACGGCCAACTCCGGAACCTTTATATCCCACTCAAAGCGTTCGACATCATGACTCGGTAGACCATTAATTGCAGTCATGACAATCTCTTTTACCTGCAGCGATGCCGAGTTTGTCAGCGCGGCAGAACTATCTAATCGGTTCAAGCTGAGTAGCTGGTTTACCAAATTCGACATACGGTCAACGGATTCAATAATGGCCGCTGCCGATTGCTTAGCGTGCATAGGGTCGTCAGCATGTTGAACATTCTCAGCGTGCACTTTAATAGCGCTTAAAGGTGTTCTCAATTCATGCGAAGCGTCCGCGATAAATCTCTTTTCGCGCTTAGAGAACAAGTCGACTCGAGCCAATAAAATATTGACAGCGGCACGAATAGGCTCAAGCTCTTGCGGTAATTCCGTGGTGATAGGGTGGAGTTGGTTTACCTCACGTGAGCGCAAATCTTGAGCGAATTGATGAATTGGCCTGAGCGCAAAGTAAACAATAAACAGCACAATCAAACTAATCGGCACCCACATCAACAATAATGGGTACAGCTGATCTCGAGCTAAATAACCACTGAGTTCACTGCGTACATCTTCGCGTTGAAAGGTATGTACCCAAATAGATTTTGCTGCGGAGTAATAGCTGTAGACGTACCAGGTATATCCGCTATGTTTGGCATCATGATAACCGGCACGTCTGTCAGTAAAGTCAAAATCTAACGCTTGCTGAGTGTATGCCAGCGGCTGCCCTTGTTCGGTGGTGACAAAAAAGCCAATCTTGTGCTCATATTTATGTCCACTCTGACCACGCTCAAGTGAGCCATCGTCCACTTCCCCCAAGTCATAGAAGCTCGATAACGGGATTTCTTGTGGATTGGATTCAGCGAGCGCATCAACCGGGTAAAGAGATGCTATCGACTTCGCGGTTTGCGCCATTTGCGCATCAAAAACTTCATCAATTTCGTGCAGAATATCCCGATAGATATTCCAAGTGGTGATCATTAATACAGCGATTACCGCTAAGTTAATACCGATGATTAAGGTGCGTCGTAAGGACCATTTACTCATGGTTTTGACTCACTGAGTCGGTAACCTAAGCCCCGAGCAGTATGAATAGTATTAGCCGGTAATTTCTTACGTAGATGATGCAGGTGCACTTCTAGAGAGTTACTTTCATTGTCGCCACCCCAGCCGTAACAAGCACTCTCCAATTGCTCTTTGCTGACAATTTTACCGAGGTTTAGTGCGAGCTGTTTCATGATGAGCCACTCGAGTCGAGTCAGGTGAATAGTCTGCTCACCAACACGGCATTGCTGCGCGGCGAGATCAACAGTCAGTTCACCACAGGTCACGGTGTCATTGACTTGCTGTGTTTGGCTTCGGAGCTGCGCTCGAATACGAGCCTCTAACTCACGCAATTCAAAGGGTTTAACAACATAGTCGTTCGCTCCCTCATTCAATGCGGATAGCTTGCTCTCAAGATCGTCAAAGGCTGTGAGGACAATAACAGGCAATCGGTTGCCGGCTTTTCGTAACTGTTTAATTAAGCTGACTGAACGTCCGTCCGGGAGTCCTAAATCAAAGATTGCGAGGTCAAAACGGTCAGTACTTAGCGCGGCGTCCGCTTGCGCAAGCGTCAAACAGTGATCGACCACATACCCCATTCGTCCAAGGCCTTGGATAATGCCTTCGGCGAGCGACTGATGGTCTTCAAGGAGTAGTATGCGCAATGTTCACACTTCCTGTGGAGTCAATTAAATCGAGCTGATGGTCATATAACGCGGTTTCCACCTCGAAAAAGCCCAACAATGTATGAGCAAGATAATCATGGCTCACTGGTTGGTGGTTGTCTACGGTCATATTCTT
Source organism: Pseudidiomarina aestuarii (assembly GCA_003030745.1). The sequence goes on from PYVG01000002.1 coordinate 68,637, forward strand.
AAAGTGACTAGTCGGCCATACAATCCACGGAATTTGACGCTGTTCAGCTGGCGCCATCCAATTCGGCAAACCGTGTAAATATATACCATGGTCGCCCAGTGATTCGCCGTGGTCAGACACATACATCATACTCGCATCAATGTCGGTGCGTGTTTGCAGTAATTCGATGACACCACTAATCAAGGCATCGGTTACCAACAAACTATTGTCGTAGGCATTGATAATTTGTTCCTTGCTACAAGCGGTCAAATCAGCACTCTCGCACTCCGGTTGGAATTGTTTGAGCGACTGAGGCGAGCGCTTATAGTAAGCCGGACCATGGCTACCCATTTGGTGCAAAACAATGACTCGATCGCGCTCTGTTTCTTGCAGAAGCGCTGATAAACGCGTCACCATGTCATTATCGAAGCACTCTAGCTCTGCACAACCTTGCTGGTCGAGCACCGTCGTTTCGATACGGTCACAGACATTCTTACAACCAGAATTATTCTCAATCCAGGTGGCCGAAATGCCCGCCTGTTTCAACACATCGAGAACGTTACTAGATGAGCGAACGGTATCGTTGTAAGTCTCTGCAGTGGCGAAGCTGAACATGCAGGGCACGGATATAGCCGTGGCGGTGCCGCAGGAAATCGCATTTGTATAGCTAAGAATTTGTCCGCTGGCTGCCAGTCTATTCAGTTTCGGTGTAGTTAACCGAGCGTAGCCATTCACAGAGAAATGGTCGGCGCGAGCGGTTTCACCGACAATCACAACCATCACTTTAGGTTTGGACATGGATTTTCTTTGCACCGCATCTGTGCCTAATGTCACAAATTCTGTCGGCACATCGAAGTGCTGCTTAATCACCGAAACGGTTGATGAAATCGCATTAAATGGAACAATCCGATACTTGATATCGCGGTGATTCCGAAATAATGACGCGAAGTCATCGTAATTGGTGTACATCATAGTGCTCATGACCGCCACTAGCAAAGTTGATGCTAAGACTCCTTGTCCCAGTTGGGTTGACCAGCGCGTTGTCGATGAATCAAATTTCCAAATCAGAATGCTCGGAAGTACGCCGAGAAGAAAGAGGTGCTGAAACAGCGCGAGCGATAGCAGATCAGCAGTTTCGCCAATATCAGTCTCGATAGTGTTAACTAACATGTCAGGGTCGATAACAACCCCGTACTGTTGCATGAAAAAGCTCACTGGAGCCGCAATCATAATGAGTGCAATGGCAACCACTTTAAAGCAACCCAGCGCGCGGCTCAGTGATAAAAATGCTGCATAGAACAGCCACAACAAGAGGCCAATTTTGAGTTGCAGCAGCGCACCGGCTTGATATTGTTCAAGCGCGCTAAGTAATGGGCGTGAATAGGCAATTACGAGCCAAGCCGATACGACAATGGACCAACTCAATGATTTAGCGTTGAACACTCGCATTGGCGTCTCCGATGTGAAAAATAATGGCGGGAATACACCAGCAAATGAATGCAGTGGTGACATCATCAATAAAAAAGTGTGCGCCTCTCAATTGCTGAGACAGACCCAGAATAAAGCCGATAATAAGAGCGGTGACGAATGCTTTTCGGGCTCGATGGGGATACCGCTGGCGCCAAAAGAAGTACAAAGCTATCCAGGCAAAGCCAATACTAGAGTGTCCGGCGGGGAAGCAGCGGCCTGCCGCTTGATCTTCAGGTCGAAACTGCCACAGTGGCACATATGGCTGACTCCCTCCGAACTGCTGCAGATCCCACGGACAGTCCATTCCTAAGATATATTTGAAGTAGTTCACTAGTCCAAACGAGAAAAGTACTGAGATGAGCAGCAGGGCATAACGATGTTTATCCGTAGCAAAAGGTCGACCGATGTATTGATAGACGGTTACCAACAGAAGACCCAGCACCGCAACTATGTTCAGCCACCGGACTGCCTCGTGCAAAATGGTCTTCGTAATGAAGTGATTACGTAATGACCACTGCTCGCCTTCCCAACTGAAAAAAGTCTCCGCTAGGTCGAATTTTAGACCGGAAACTTCCAGTACAATTATGAGAGCTGCGAATCCAAGCATCACAGTCAGAGGGCGTTGGAATGAGTTTTTCAATGTGGCCACAGAATCACACTCCACATAGCCATGCTGCTCGCAATCCTTTCTGGCCCGGTTTCATAAACTACCTCTAACAAATAAAAAGCAGTTTATTGGCGCAATATTAAGTTGACCTTAAGGTTCACTTTCTATGCTAGCGGCATCTTAGTTCGAATGGTTAGATGACGATGCGCCATATTCAACATCAGAAATTTCTCTATGCAGCATACAAGCCTTATCAAACGTTGCTGATTGGTTATGTATTGGGTCTCGTCATTTTAAGTATGAGCCGTGGGCTCTTGTTTATCTGGCATTGGGATCGAGTATCGGCAGCTGGAAATGTTGCTGAATTGCTTGCACTTGGATTACGAGCTGATGTTATTCAAATGGGCTATTTGACACTTCCTATCTTGCTCATGGCACCTTTACTGACTCATAAATTCGGACAGAATTTATGGCTCAAAATTCAGGTTAGCTGGCTAGTGGTAGCGCTAAGTTTTCTTATATTCATGGAAGCGGCGACACCTGCATTCATACTTCAATATGACTTGCGCCCTAATCGATTGTTTATTGAATACCTGAGATACCCACAAGAGGTATTCAGCACTCTTTGGGGTGGATTTAAGTTTTGGGTCATTGCAAGCACGCTGATACTCGCATTGAGTGTGGCGCTCTTAGTTAAAGTTGCCCGACACCTCCATGCGCGGCAACAGAGTATGACATTCAGTTTTCGGGCTGCCTTAATGTTGTGGCCTTTGCTGGTTGTGTTGGAGATTGTGGGTATTCGTTCGACGTTAGCTCATCGGCCTGCGAATCCAGCATTCTTTGCAGTTACGTCCGATGCACTGGTGAATGATTTGATCATTAACTCGGCCTATTCGGTCGAGTATGCGCTTTATAATTTGCGTCACGAGGCCGATGCCACCGCTATTTATGGCGATATGCCGCTTGCTGAAATTTTAACGGAAGTGAAGGCGCAACCACATTTAGCTGGAAAGCAATTTCCAAGTACTACCTATCCGACGCTTCATTATAATCAAGCTTCAGTCGTTACCTCTAAGCCTAAGAATATTGTCGTGATATTAGAGGAGAGCTTGGGTGCTACATTTGTTGAAAGTTTAGGAGGTATTCCGGTAACGCCAAATTTGGAGCAACTCAAGCACGAGGGTTGGTGGTTTACCCGGTTGTATGCAACTGGAACTCGTTCGGTCCGCGGCATCGAGGCGGTTATTTCAAGCTTCATGCCAACTCCGGCGCGAAGTACCGTGAAACTATCATTGTCACAGCGAAACTTTTATACAGCGGCAAGTTTACTCGCCGAACATGGTTACTTTACCGAGTTTCTATACGGTGGGGAGACCCATTTTGACAATATGCAGAGCTTCTTTTCTGGCAATGGCTTCCAGTCTACTTTGGGTATTGAGAGCATTAAAAACCCTCAATTTGTTGGTAGTTGGGGAGCCAGCGACGGTGATTTGTTTCAATTGGCACACCAACGTTTTAGTGAACTAGCCGAAACAGATGCACCATTTTTTAGTTTAGTTTTCACATCCTCGAATCATGAACCCTTTGAGTTTCCGAGCGGCACCATTGAACTCTACAACCAGCCCCAGCAGAGTGTGGAGAATGCGGTGAAATACGCCGATTACGCTCTCGGTCAATTCATTCAGCAAGCCAAACAAAGCAAATATTGGGAAGACACGATTTTCCTGATTGTTGCTGATCATGATACTCGTGTGTACGGCGATGAACTGGTACCCATCGACAAATTTCACATTCCTGGATTGATTCTTGGACACTCAATAGCGCCCAAAATGGTCGACGCGATTACAAGCCAGATTGATTTGTTACCGACGGTCATATCACTTGCGGGTGTGTCATCGTTCACGCCAAGCTTAGGCCAAGATTTATCGAGCGATGAGGCTCCACCAGCAAATCGCGCAATGATGCAATTTGGTAATAATTACGCGTGGTTAACCGATTCGAGTTCGGCCATTCTCACGCCCAATGGCGCCATAACGGGACACTATGATTTCGCTGTAAAAAGGTTCGTTAGCGATTCACATGCGCAAGAGTCGGTCGTAAAGCAGGCGAAAGCGCATGCTTTACTGCCATCTTGGCTCTATCGAAACAAAGCCTATAACACCTGCCAGTCAAATGAAGGAACTACCCTATCAGGTTGCTAATACTCTCAATGCAGCGTTTCACGTGCAGTGGGTCATCAATTTTAATAAATTTCACATCACTGGTACCGCGACCAGTCACGCGCACCGTACCGTAACCAAAAATACGGCCGATAATGCCTTGGTCAATTTCGACGGTTTCAATCGATTTCAACTTCATTTCATCACTTTTGCGACTGATAATGCCGAACTTATTGATCACGCGCTTGTTGGTCACGCCTTGCTCAATGTTCTTCAGGCGAAAGTATTCGTACAGCGCAATCAGCAGCGTCACGCCAAAGGTCACCAACGCCAACAAAATCCACAAATACATGGGCACGTAGGCAAACCAGTGTAGTTTAAAAATGTGCTCCACTTTCTCATCCGTGGAGAGTGACTCTTCAATGTACGTCATTGTTGTCCCTTCAAAATACCAAACCGAGGCATCAACTCTACCGCCAAAGCAGTACTTGAACAACTGCTGAGCCAAGGTCTGGTCGATAAACTATGTAAGCATATTTATAGCTCTTAAAGGGCCTAATTAGCTCAATTAATCAACTTATAGAACTTTTAAGTATTATTATTTGCTACCGGGATAACTCTGCTCATAAGCAAGGGGTTTACCAATCTAGTTTATTCGAACATTGCTCAATTGGTGTACGCATGCCTTCTTTGAGCGTTTGATTTAATTCCACCAAAGATTCGATGAGTAGAGTTTGTTGAATCGCGTACCAATCATCTTCGGCAATGAGAACACCATTGTTTGTCTTGCCAACAATAAACATGGGTAAGTGGCTCATTGTTGCGTCGTCAATTAATTGATCAAGATCGTCTTGCTCTGCAACGGATGTGATAATCATAAAATTATCCTCACATGAGAATGTTCAGTTGTTCTCGCTGGCGCTTGCTGGGGTCGAGCTCATATACATTTCGCGGTTGCCGTATAGCACGTCTTCAAGGAAAGTTTGTGCATCGGTATAGGTGCGGGCGCCAAAGTTGCCATGACTGCCTTCTGCGTTCCAGTTTCCAAGCACTGCTAGTCTCGGATGATCGTCGTGCGGAAGCGTCTTTTCCAATGTGATGTATTGGAACGTATCTACAGCACCTTCAAAATTTGGATTCTTGAGGATAAGGACAGCGTAACAATGGGTGAACGATTTGGGTTCAGGAAAGTTTATGAGTACTGCTTCCTCGTTCTCGATGGATTGAATCTCAATTGAATTGGCGTAGTCTTCACCCAAAATTTCAGTGGCAACCTCGCGAAAATATGAGTCATCGCCAGCTCTTAGTTCGTCGTAGAATTGACCATCCGAATGATGCGTCCATTCTGGCAGAATTCGATGCTGAAATTGATAAATGTATTTTTCGGATTCATCAGAATCTTCCGCTAGTAAACCTGCAACTAACGCTTCGGCTTCACTCTTTGTGAGTTCCTCATCATTAGCTTGTTGCGGCGCGCTGGCACACCCCGCCAGAAACAGGGTTGCCAAGATCATTAGTAGAAGCGATTTCATGGTACGTCCTTGTGTTGTGGTTCTATTCTTTACTCGAGCTGTTGCGACTTTTCTCAATGACTCCGTAGGTTAAACCTGCTGCCATACCCAAAATCATGAACGTCGGGAATTTGTCGAAGACAAACGAAAACAGTGCACCGATAATGAGTCCGACAAATAGATATTTCCAAATGGGGTTTTCTGATTTTTGCTCCGCCATGCGTTCTAATCTCACTCTTCTAAAACTAATTGCAAGAACTTTAACACAATCGGTTTTTGTTTATTTCGGGAAAGATAAAAGCCAGTCCGACCTTATCTAAAGGACGTTTAAAGAGATTATCCCTTCGGCGTGCGGCTATTTGCCGAAGCGTCAAAAGCAACACCGAGAGCCAAACCAATCGCAATACCAATCGCAAGATTGTCGAACACAATACCAAACGTCACACCCAAAGCGACGCCTATAGCGATACCGCTGCCAGCTGTGCGATCTGATTTTTTGGCTTCAGTTTCTTTATCCGAGTTCTTTTCGTTCATGCTGGTTCCTCCAGGCTGCTATCGGCTGTCTGCTTCTAGTGTCAGATTCAAACCCAGGGCTTTTGCAACCTTTGCAACGGTTGCGAAAGTTGGATTTCCGTTTTCTGAGAATGCTTTATACAAGCCTTCGCGACTGATACCCGTGTCGCGTGATAATTGACTCATATTTTTAGCACGCGCTATGACCCCTAGAGCATGAATGATAAACGAAGGATCGCCATCTGATTCCTCAATACATGCTTCAAGGTAGGCTTGTATCGCTTCGTCACTATCAAGGTACTTTTCGGGTTCCCAGCGACTTAACTTAATTGTCATGGCAGCAGCCCTGATGTCTTTTAACCACTGTTAGTAGCGGATTGTTCAGCGTTTCAATGAGTCATAATTTTAGTCAGAGAGGTAAATATGTCTACTGTGGTTAACATACCTCTATTCAAGTATTTGAGTAGTGCAATAACTAGTAGGTCAAAGTGAGCACCAGCGTGCGCGCGCTGCCGTGATCGCGATGCTCGCACAAGTATATACCCTGCCAGGTTCCCATATTCAAACGACC
>PYVG01000030.1 GCA_003030745.1 Pseudidiomarina aestuarii
CGACCCCTTGTACCCAAAACAAGTGCGCTACCAAGCTGCGCTACTCGCCGACAATTCCGATAAACCCGTGCAGGACGCGGCCTGACAACGGGGGCGAATATTACCTGTCTCGCCCCACAGCGTCAAACATTTTTTTGTCGATAACTGCCAACTGCTGCTTTTTAAATCAATAAGGTGCGCATGTCTAAAACCGCGACACCAAGGTGGCATGGATTACGACTACACCAACTCGCAAAAACGTGCGAAAATATACACCCATCGAGAACGGTTCACTAGCCCGTTAGCCTATTTATTTACACCTTGAAAGGAAAGTACGTCTATGACCGCTCAACGCATCGATGGTAAAGCTGTAGCCACACAAGTTCGCAATCAAGTCAGAGAACGTGTTGCAGCTCGTCGACAAGCCGGACTGCGCGCGCCGGGTCTGGCGGTGGTTCTGGTCGGGTCTGACCCAGCGTCTCAAGTCTACGTGGGCAGTAAACGTCGAGCTTGTGACGAAGTTGGTTTTGTGTCCAAAGCATTTGATTTGCCTGCTACAAGTACGCAGGCAGAACTTGAGCAGCTGATTGACCAACTGAATGTTGACCCGGAGGTCGATGGTATCTTGGTGCAATTGCCGCTGCCCCAAGGGCTGGATGCACAGGCACTACTCGAGCGCATTCACCCATTCAAAGATGTCGATGGCTTTCATCCATTCAATATGGGCCGTCTCGCCCAGCGCAATCCAGCGCTACGCCCGTGCACACCGCGTGGCGTGATCACGCTACTCGATTCTATTCAGCTTGATTTACATGGCAAAAACGCTGTAGTGGTCGGTGCATCTAATATTGTTGGTCGGCCCATGGCTTTGGAGTTACTGCTTGCTGGTGCAACAACTACCATCTGTCATCGATTTACAACAGACTTGCAAGCACATATTGAGCGAGCTGACGTACTCGTGGTAGCCGTCGGGAAGCCAAACTTTATTCCCGGCACCTGGGTTAAACCCGGTGCAGTCGTCATTGACGTAGGTATTAATCGGCTTGCCAATGGAACGCTGGTCGGTGACATCGAATTTGAACCCGCTGCCAGTCGCGCTTCATACATCACCCCCGTTCCGGGCGGCGTTGGGCCTATGACTGTAGCAACCTTGCTGCAGAACACGCTGCAAGCCTGTGATACTTGGCATGCACCGGCGCCAACCTCAGAATAAATCGCCCACCGGCGGTCCAACCAAGTCGCTCAGCATCGGTCCTCGGATACGATGGGTCAGTACCCAATAAGGCGTATCCGTAATCGCGGTTCGAGTACGACAAAATTGCTGAGCCGCACTGAACTGCCATTCTGACCAAACCGCGAGAACTTGCGCCGCCAGCGGCACTTGTAACGGAAAACACCACCACACTTCAATTTCAAGTTGTTGAGTGGCAAGCCAGTCTTGCTGTTCAGCTTGCTCGATGATCTGCGCGCGAGCGTTCAAATGATCGTTCGGAATGACCCAGCGCCATTCACCATGAATTTGACGTTGCTCACCAAATTGTTTGAACTGTGCCGGCGTTGCGTGTCGAATCTCAATTCGTCCAGCCACTTTCGCATGCAACTGCTGTTGAGCCGCAGCGACTAAATGTGCCTTCTGAAAATCTGCAGGTTTCAGTGATTTGTTCTCAGCAAATTCCACATTAGCCAATGCTGTTGGATCAATGGTTGCCATCGCAGCAGCGAGAGTGCGCTCAATCGCCTGGCGCTCACCTTGATGCAAAACGCCAGCCCTTAACGCATAACTCGAACCCACAGCTAACGTTTGCCCAGCCCAAAATAGCCAAACCATTTGCACCCATAAACAGGCAAATAGGACCATCAGGGGCAACGCTAACAAGCTCTCTACCATCACCATGCCAGTCTGTCGGCCCAGTTGCATGGAGTTGATGAGCATCAGCGACAACCGCCGCTCGCCACACACTGATCCCACAGTTGCTGTAGTTGTTGTAATTGATTTCGCAGGGTGTAATAGCTGCCATCTAGGGTATTAAATGTCTGCGTACTAATGTGATCAGCGGTGAGCCAAGTACCAGTGAGGTTACGCACTACCAAACTGTCGGCTTGCAACTGGTCGACAGTGACATCAGTCGCCTCTATGATGCCAACGTGACGGATATCGTGTGCTGCAAAATCGAGATCCGTTTCAAGTTGATTGAGTACCGGAGCATCCACTCTCGGAACACGGTGTAAATAGCGCGCTGCATGAATGTCAGAAATCGGCTGCCAAATCATCAGGCTAACCGTGTGATGTTGCACCACAGACGGCGCCAGTTGAGTCTTTAACCATTGCGCTTCACTAACTGATGGTGCCTGAATTTGTAAAGTAAGCAGACGGCCACTGACGTTATTGGTTGAGTTGAAGGACCATGTACGTCCCCAAGGCGATTGAATCGTCGCGAGGTAGCCATTGTCCTGTAACTGTTCGACTGAAGCAGGAGCCGCGCCTGTGTGATGCCAGTATTGGCGAGTCGCTTCCATCAACACTTCGGTATCCGCTATCCATTTGGCTTGTCCGCCTTGATCGGTTGGCGCTCGAGATAGCCATTGGCCGAACAGCAACAATGCTGAGCCAATCAACGCCAACGCGATAATCAGTTCAAATAGAATATAGCCACCCCTAATTTTCATCATCGGCACCCTGCAAGATTTCCATTGCCCGGCTTTGCCGCAACAATCGTTGTTGCCACGCGACAATCACTGGATTGTCTTGCGCTTGGATCATTGGTCGCTGGACGACAAAATGATAATGCCACTGCAACGCCAACAGCATTGTTGTTGCAAATAAGCTCAGCACCGCAACAGCAATAACAACCTCTGCGATAAGAAAGCCAGATTGCTGAACTGAGCTTTTCATGACTTAACCTTGAAAGCGCAACGTGAGGGTTCCCGAGTCATACACAGCACTCAGTGCATGTTCACCAAAATCCCTTGCGACACGGGCTCCTTCGGCTTCTTGTCCGATGCCAGTCATTGCAATCACATAGCGAGATGGATCGGAACTGTCCGCCGTCACCGTAATATTTCCGCCCCACGGATTGAGGCCGACGCCATCGAGCCAATTTTCCGGGACGGCGGCGATACCTGACATGGACTCCAAAGTAATCCCTGTATACAAACCACTACTAGGTCGCCAGATCTGAGTGCCAAGTTGAATGGTCACAATCTGGCTTTTTGCTTCATTAATTCGCGAATTACCTACAGCCCAATCGCGCGCAACCAATGAACCTATGGTCGCTAACGCAATAATGGATAGCACCGTTAATACCTCTATAAACGTAAATCCCTTTTGCTTGTTCATCGAACACTCCTTGTTGTTTATCTATCTGACTTTTCGATACTTTCATGACAGCGATTGTTGGGTAGTCACCATTAACATGGCTCCCATGCCACCCACCACGAGAACCAACAACACAAAAATTAATCCGTAACAGCAACTCAGCATCAACATCCGCAATCGGTTTAAAGACTGTATAGCATCATGAGTCGCGTAATCCGCCACCCGCTGCAATGTCGACAATTCGTCATGACGACCACCATTACTGAGTCGAAATAACATCCGTGGTGACAACAGCTGCACATCGAACAAGTTGCCTAACCGTCGCTCTCCAGCCGCAAGCCTTTGTCGCATCAATGTCACTGCCTCGCATAGCGGGTGCTTCGGTACAGACTGCATCGCCCGCAAAGCTCGATCCAAATTTCCGCCTCCGCGCATCAACACACTCACGGTTTGCAATAGCAGCACCGCCTGAAAGTAGCGTTGAATCGCAAACGCGCCTACGCGCACCAGTGGCTGAGTCATAGTGTTCCGAAGTGAAATCCTTGATGGCAGCCCCCAAGCAAACACCATCAATGCAATGAGTATCACCGCCAGCAGAAACAACCAGCCACCTTTGCTCAATTCAACCAACCACAGACTTAACAGTGGCCATTGCAAATCCGGTACCGAACTCGCCAATTTAATGACCACTTGCTGGCCGATGAACTTCACCGCAATCATTGCGACAACGACCATCACAGCCGGATAAGCCAGCGGTTTCCAAAAAGCTTGCTGTGCCGTTCTTCGCTGCTGCTCAAATCGTTTCAACTGTGTGATCAAGCTTTCAAGCACCCCGCTGCGCTCACCGACTGCAACCAACATGCACAGATCGGAATCGAAGTGAGACTGCATAGCAATAACCAAGGGTTGCCCTTGATTCAGCGCAGCGAGAAATTCACTCGCTACTTGTCGTTCCTGCCGAAGACGCTGCTGTGCCGCATTTTCAGCGATTTCCCTAACAATCTGGAGCGGACTCAAGCCATCGCTCAGTCCAACCGCAAAATCTTCTAGAAACGCAAGTTGCCGCTCGCGAGTTAAACGCATGATGTCTCCTCAGCGGAACGTTGATGCGATGCTAAGAGCGGTTTGGTTGAGGCGAGCGAGGGCCATCCTCGAGTCACCAAAATCCGTTGGCATTCTGCTAAATTTTCATTACGAATAGCGGCACGAAGAAAGTCATCCAGACTCAATAACTCCCCCTGCCAACGCCTGCCCGTTACTCCTGAACCAAGGCAACGTGTGCAAGTGATGTCCGATTTTTCTGCAGCTTCAGTCACTCTGCAGGTGTTGCACGGAATGGGCTCCAAACGCTGAGCTAAAATCCCTTGCAAGACACCGGGTTGCGCGAGCATTGCACCGGACAATCCCAAATCCAGAAGTCGTTGTATGACCCCAAGACAATCGTGTGCATGCACCGTCGCTGACACTAAGTGACCGGTCAAAGCAGCGGTATAAGCAGCTTTAGCTGTTGCACTATCACGGATTTCACTAATCGAGATAACATCTGGGTCCTCTCGGAGTGCTACCTTAACCATGTTGGCAAAGTTTAAATCTGGATGATCAGCGAGCACCGGCTTTTGTTCGATCCGCGGTTGAATAATCTCAATAGGGTCCTCTAATGAAATGACTTTATGAGCTGCAGGAATCACTAAATTCATTGCCGCCAAGGTCGTCGACTTCCCTTGCCCAGTTGGCCCAGCAATGAGTATCAAACCGTACCCACTTCGAATCATCGCAGTCAGGCTGTTGACCATATCAACAGGCATACCAAGTTCAGCCAAACTCAACATCGTTTGCTGTTCGTATTGCAAGCGCATCGTGACCGCAAACCCAGAGCGTGTGGGAGACTTCTGCACGCGTAGTCGCAGCTGCTTGGGTTGGTCATCGTGGACCACGGTTAAACTGATGCTGGCACTTGATAGACGCTGCTCGTCAAACAGTTCATGAAAATCATCCGAACGTGTGTTCAACGCCGCAGCAATTGCGGCCGCTAGCACTTCTCGACCACGCTCCACTCGGCTGACCAATCGACCGTGTACACGAAACGCCAAAGTCGCCACGCTAGGCTGAAAAACTAAATGGATATCGGAAGCCTGTAACTGAATGGCCTGGACCACGAGGTCTTCAAGTGCTTGCTGCGCGCGTGTCTGATCTAAGATAACCGCGGACTCTGATTGCTGCTTCAGCTTTCTGAGGTCATCCGCATCATGTAGCAAGTTTCGGATCACATGCTCCGTTTCGACCGAACGGTGTCGAAATCCGGCTTCTTGAAGCTCCATCAAGCACATTAAATTAACTAAGGTTTGTGGCTGGCTGCCCCAAACCGAGTTGGTGCTGACTAACCACCCCTCCTGAGTACATAATGCAAGGACTGGTCGTTCTTGCTCTGCTAACGCCAAACAATAATCAAGCAGTTGCACATTCACTTGATGCGCCGCAAAGCTTCCCTTGTCAGTTGCTTTCATAAGGCAACTCCAACTGATAGGTCGCTCTGCCGATAGAGACATTGACACCATTGTCGTCGCGCTTGGCGAGCAGTCCCGAACTGTTAGCAATACCGTCCCAAACACGGACCACGCGTTCATTGACGCGCAAGAGATAGCGTAGCTTCCCATGACGTTCGGTCCAGCCAATCAATGCGACCTGTGTCGTTTCTGGTTCTACAGCAGTTGTTTGCTCTGCTGACGAGGAGGGTTGTTGTAACTGACGTATCGCAGACTCTGCCTGTGCGACTTGTAGTTCATAGTGGAGTTGTTTCGCCCGAGAAGCGGCAGAACGCTCTTGTAACTCCTGCGTTCGCAGTTGCTTCAGAAGATCGGTTCCCGTTTCAACTTGCTGTGCATGCGCTGTTGTATGGCAGAGACATCCAGTGCCAACTAGAATTAGATATACGTAAACTCGCCAGGTGATGCTCATCATTCCGCCTCCTGCAGATGTCTCGGTAGCCAATAAAAACGCAATCTCATCGTCAGCTCCTGTCGCGCTTCGAACCAACGATACTCGAGTAATCGGCCTGGCAATGTCTGCAACGCTTGTCCAAACGTCCGATCTAAACCTGCCGCACTGGGTAACCATTCCAGTTTATATTCATGCCATTGCAGGGTATCCGCTGCTGGCGCACTCACTCGGTGCCATTGAATGTGTTCAGTCCACTCATTTAGGAGGGCTTCAAGTGCTTGACTGGCTTGCTGTTGATCACTAACGAGTTGTTGTGGCGTCATCATCGCCAAGTGCTCAAACCGAGTTCCTAAGCGAGTATTGGTACCATCGCCGCTAACCACCAGTTGTGTTTGCTGTTCCAGCTCGGACAGCGATCCATAGGTTTGCCGCATCACTATCGTCCAAGTTCCAGCGGCTAGGGTCGCCTCTTGAAATTGCCAACCTGCGATCAGATTCGCTTGATCCTGATAATTCAGAAGTTGCGCAAGGTCAGCGAGCGGAATCCCCTCAACCTCAAACAGCTGGGACTGAATGCGCGGTGTACTGATTGGGGGTTCCGGCCAGAACCACCACGACGTCCCAGCGGCAAGACCTATAACAACCACTAAGCTCAACCAGAGTCTTCTTCGCCGTTGCCAAGGCAATGGCTCACTGAACGGACGCATCAATGCGCTGGTTACTGCCAATTTACCTGAAGGTTTATTCAACCACTGAGCAGAACACGCGAAGTCTCTAACAAAATCACTGAGCGACGGAGCTGAGGGCACATCCAGCAACACATGCGCGTCACTGAACTCCCACTCGTCGGTCCATTCACACAACCGTTCACGAATCCAACCTAACTCCGCTTGCTGCTGATTTACGGAAATACTCACGACCAGTTGATGCTGATACCAAATGACCACATGAATCTGGTGGGAATGCTCAGTAATGGCAATGACATGAGCACATTGGGGATAGTGTAAGCGCAACTCATGGGCGTAATCATAGAGTCGTTGATGTGCACCCACTCGACTGCAACTGAGCCAATAGTAAGCGCCACTGCGAACCACCGAATAGTGTGTAAATTCCCATTGTTGAGCGCTTCGTAAAATGGTTACGACTTCTCGTCGCGAGGCACAACATTGACGCCAACAATTCGCTCTGGATTCTCTCGCAGCTGGAGTCATGGGTTCGCTCGCTCAACAATGCGTGGCGTTAGCAACACCAACGTTTCTGAATGTCGTTGCTGCTGCGCGTGACCGCCACCGAGTAATGTACTGAGCCAACTCTTTTGTTCAAGCCACTGCTCTCGTTCATTTCGCAGCCCACTCAGCAATAACGTCTGGCCATTTCGAATCAGCGCTTTCATAAAGAACTTTTTGCGCTTGGTATGGGGTGTTTGAATCAACTGCTGCCCGGAACGAACCTCATCAATGCGCTCCAAATCGGACAATTCAGTCGACAATTGCAGAATCACTTCATCGTCACCGATACTCGGCAATACATAGAGCTCAAAGCCAGTGGTCACCACGCCGGGTTCAAGTAACTCGGTAGTCCCTACATTTGCGGTTGCGGTGGAGCCTGCTGCAGCTAGATAAGTGGCATTGTCTTCAAGTAAGATTTTGGCGATCTGATTGTTCAATGACACCACCCGCGGGTGGTTATTCATACGCACCAAACCCTGCTGTTCCAAAGCCTCCAGAAACACCTTTGAGCCTGCCGCACGCCCCTGTTGCTGCTGCCACGACAATTGCGCACCGTCTGCACCACCAATACCGCTGATTGCCGCAGAGGTAAGTCCCAACACGCCCTCCCCACCGGCGGTTTGCAGTAGCGCTTGCCAGTCCACCGAGAATTGCTCTTCGTCCGTGAAGGTCACATCCAAAATTTGAACTTCAATGGCGACTTGTCGGGTGAGTCGCTCATTTTGCTGCTCCAAGTAACGTTCAATCGAAGCGACATGATGCGGATAATCACGGACCAGCACCGACGTCGAGCTTTGATTGATCGATAACTGCCCAGCTTCGGACAGCAGCAGTCGCAATGCGCGGTCTAAGTCGGTCCAGACCGACAGTGCAGAGCTACTGAAATTGAGAAATTGTTCATTGGTCGAATTCAACGATTGCGCTTGTGAGTTGGTTGCTCGTTGTGAGGTGCCGTTCTGCTGTCCCTTATTGCCCAGGAAGAAATTGGTATCCCCCGTGAGAAAGGCAACATCAAATTCAGCAACCCGAAACTCACTGATCGTAATGCCATCATCATCGATCTCTATATGCCAACCGGTCGCGCGTTCGAGCGCTTGAATAAATGCACCGACAGTCCGCGTCGTTGGCGTCGACACCAAGGCATCCGCCAAACGTGGTGTAAGGAATTGATAGGAAAGCGCAACAGGTGTCATGACTTCGGCTAGGGCGACTTGCGCTGGCACATCATGAAAATTGCTGGACTGCGGCTGGCTAAACCAGCTCGGTTGGTCATCACGAACCGCCGCTAAGGGTGGCACATAAAACTGCTCAGACTCGGTGATTCGACTCGTCTCTACCGATGTCGAATCCCCACTTTGTTGTAACTGTTCCAGTTGCGCGAGCATGGCCTGATGCCGACGCTCATTGACGCGTTCGTTGCTATCACCGACCTGCGGAACAGCGCACCCAACCAGCAAACCACTGAGCAAAACGAGGATATATCTCATAGCGCAGCACGCTGTGACTGCTGATAATCGATCACAGCGGTATGGTTTGCGTGCAGAGTAACCCGCAGTTGATAGGGTTCGAGCATTTGCTGCAATAGTTGTCGCCAGGATGTGCCACGCAGCAGATAGACGGTTGGCCACAAGTGATGCGTCGACGCTCGCCACTCAATCGCTTGCACGCCAAATTGCTCGCGCAAAAGTAAATCCAATTGCGGTTTTAACAGGCCATCGTGAAGCTGTAATGAGACATCGGTGTCTGCTGACGATGGGGGGGTCAGGGTTTGCTCAGTCACCGGCGACAAGTGAAGGTCAGCACTAATATCGAAATCAGCGCATTCTGTCGCTTGAGTGGACAATGGCAACCCTAAAACGAGGGCGCCACTACAGAAAAGAACACGAATGAAAGCCATCACACACCTCCTTGTTGTTTTTAAACGTCACCGTCCTTGGCAACGAGTATTCACTGTAGTTGACCTAACAGTGAGCAACAAGCAGGCGTTCGCGCATCGTGTTGTAGTTTATTTCGTACCTTTCTTCTTGGTCCCTTTAGCCGCTGACTTCTTGGTCTTTTTAGCGGCCGTTTTGGCGGCTTTTTTCACAGACCATTCGCCGTCCTTGTAAAAAGCTTGCCAGCCCGTTTGCTTGCCATCTTCCTCGGTCACTACATACTGCTCTTTGGTTTTACGACTGTAGCGAACGATAGCATCATGACCTTGATCATCTTGCGCTGGCGCAGCGGCCAAATAATGAAACTTCTCAGGAATTCGGTCTTTAAATTGCTGCAACTCTTTGACCTTTACAGCTCGCGTTTCGCGTGACCGCGGGAAAGTGTTGGCACTCATAAAGATACCGGACGCACCATCGCGCAGCACAAAATAGGCATCGCCACTTTCACAAGGTAGCTCTGGGAATGGCACTGGATCTTCTTTCGGTGGCGCCGGCTGACCGTTTCGCAACAACTTCCGCGTGTTTTTACACTCGCTGTTAGTACAGTCAAAGTACTTGCCAAAGCGACCCGTTTTCAACTGCATGTCGCTGCCACAACGGTCACACTCGAGCACCGGTCCATCATAACCTTTGATGCGGAATTCACCCTGCTCCACCAACTGTCCAGAACACTGCGGGTTGTTGCCACACACATGCAGTTTGCGACCTTGGTCAATCAGGTAACTGTCCATGGCGGTACCGCATTCTGGGCAACGCTTTTTCGCACGCAGCGCGTTCGTTTCAGCTTCGTCGTCATCGGTAACGCGAATGGCTTCTTCACCGGGTAATAAATTTAACGTTTGCGTACACCGCTCTTTGGGCGGCAACTCATAGCCGGAACAGCCTAGAAAAACTCCCGTTGATGCCGTCCGAATACCCATTTTACGACCACATTGTGGACAGTCGATATCGGTGAGCACCATTTGATTAGCGCGCATACCACCCTCTTCCGGAGGTAACTCTGCATCTGCTAACTTTTTACTAAATTCTGCGTAAAAGGCGTCCAGCGTCTCTTTCCAATTCCGTTTGCCCTCGGCAATATCATCCAACGCCTGTTCCATTTCGGCGGTGAAGTTGTAATTCAGTAGTCGCGAGAAATTTTCGACGAGGCGATCATTCACAATTTCGCCCATCTTCTCAGCATAAAAGCGGCGATTCTCTACCCGCACGTAACCACGGTCTTGAATGGTTGAAATAATCGAGGCGTAAGTCGATGGGCGACCAATACCGCGCTTCTCCAATTCTTTAACTAGTGACGCTTCGCTAAAACGTGCAGGCGGTTTGGTGAAGTGCTGCTGCGGATCCAAGGCCTGCAATGCCAAGGCTTCCCCTTTTTTAATATCGGGCAAGCTCTTGTCTTCGTCGTTCTTAGAACCTGCTGGCGGTTGTACCTTAGTCCAGCCGGCGAAACGCAAGACGCGACCGCGTGCCTTCAATTCATAGTCGCCTGCTGTGACAGTCAGTGTCGTCGCATCATAACGTGCTGGCGTCATCTGACAGGCCACAAATTGGCGCCAAATCAGTTCATACAGCCGCTGTGCGTCACGCTCCATATCTTTCAAATGCTCAGACTTGACGGACACGGATGACGGCCGAATCGCCTCATGCGCTTCTTGCGCATTCTGTTTCGAACCATAAAAATTCGGCTTTTCTGGCAAATAATCTTTGCCAAACTGTTTTTCAATAAAGCCACGCACACTCTGCACAGCCTCTTGGCTCAGGTTGGTCGAGTCGGTACGCATATAAGTAATGTGACCGGCTTCATACAACCGTTGCGCCAACATCATAGTCTTCTTCACGCCATAACCCAATCGGGTACTCGCTGCTTGTTGCAGGGTCGAAGTAATAAACGGAGCCGATGGACGGCTGCTGGTTGGTTTATCTTCACGACCGGTAACAAGGTAGCGGGCATCCTTTAATGCGGCCACTGCGGCGTCGGCAGCGGCCTTGTCGCCTGCTTTAAATGCCTTATCTCGGAACTTCTGTACCTACATGCGCAAATCGTGCTCACGCTGGCTTTGTAAATCTGCGTAAATATCCCAAAATTCCTCGGGAACGAACGCTTTGATTTCGCGTTCACGCTCCACCACTAAGCGCACCGCAACCGACTGCACGCGACCGGCTGATAATCCACGCGCGATTTTTTTCCACAACAAAGGCGAGACCATAAAGCCCACTACACGATCGAGGAACCGACGAGTTTGTTGCGCGTTCACGCGATGCGTATTCAATGCCGATGGGTGCGAGAAGGCCTCTTGAATGGCTTTCTTAGTAATTTCGTTAAAGACCACGCGCTGAAAACGTTGGTCATCACCACCGATGAGTTCGCGTAGATGCCAAGCAATGGCTTCTCCTTCGCGATCCAAATCCGTTGCTAGGTAGATGGTGTCGGCTTTACTGGCCAATTTCTGTAATTCTGCAACGACTTTTTCTTTACCCGGTAAAACCTCATACTGAGCTTGCCAACCATTATTCGGGTCGACGCCCATGCGGGCTACCAGCTTTTCAAAATCACGGCGCTTTTTATAGGCTTCTTTCTTTTCCGGCGACATCGCTCGCACTTCAGCCGCGGATTTTGCTTTGACTGAATCAGTGGTTCGGGTCGGCAAATCACGGACATGCCCAACACTCGACTTCACTACGAAATCGTTTCCTAAATATTTATTAATTGTCTTCGCCTTTGCCGGCGACTCGACAATAACCAGCGCTTTAGCCATGCGACCCTCTATGTATCAAATGATGTGGTTTACTTGC
>PYVG01000031.1 GCA_003030745.1 Pseudidiomarina aestuarii
AGTTAAAAAGCATAAAGACTCAATCAGTTAAATTTGTCGACAATATATAGATCAAATCGGATATTAAGAAATAAATTCGACTTATAACCAATATATTGTCGACAATTTCTGCGTCGACTAATGCTTTGCGTTAGGCGACGAGAAAAAATGGCCATTGCTGACCCTGGTGACCAGTGTAATTTTGCGCGAGCTCTTGATAATAGGGATCAGCAGCGAGCACATCATTGAGCTGCAGTAATTCCTCTAAACGATAATCATGCATGGCATCAGATTGGCCGATAAAACGTGCAATGAGCACCATCGAGAAAACCAAAACTAAACCCACGTTCATTTCGACCTTCCCTGTGTTAACCAACAAATGGTCAAGCAGTACGTCAACGCCTTTTTGGTAGTTCGTTACGCCGGCTTCACGCATGAAGTCACTGTTCTGGCTGAGGCCAAATTGACGTTCCAGAAGGTTCGCGCGAAACAAAAAAATCAGTGTCGCTTCAAAGTCGCAATCGCCCAGGCGAAAAAGTTTGGCGTCCGTGGTGCGGTGCCAGTCGTGTCCCAACAACCGCAGTATAATCAGCAGCGAGTCGCTAAGGACTTCCTCTTTAGTGATGAGCGTGGGAACTTGTAACTTAGGATTATGCTCAAGCAGCAAGCGGTCACTTTTCAGAGTATCCCAAGTGAGCAAGTCCTCACTATGATCCATTTCTCTTTGCAACATTAACCACTTAATTGAGCGTGAGAATGGCGAATCGACAACCCAGATCAGTTTGTTCATTTGCGTTCCTATGGCTAACATCTTAACCGTTTACGCAAATCGTGTAGCCTGGTGGGCAGGTTTTTGGCGTAAAGTCACGTGTCCATTGCGTGAATTCTTCCATGCTGAATTGGCGCCAACCACGAATATCTACTAGCGTCTCCACCGCGAGATCGAGCTCAGCGAGAACGTCAGCAAAGCGCACCATATCGTGATAGATCCGGGGTTTCGCGGTTGTTAAATCGGTGACGTAATGGTCTTCTGCA
This sequence comes from Pseudidiomarina aestuarii, assembly GCA_003030745.1. The sequence continues at coordinate 1,015 of PYVG01000031.1, forward strand.
AGCACCATCTTGGCGGCGGGTAGATAGGCCAATAAGTAATGGCGGGAATGCGCGGTGGCAATATCAAAGAACTTTAAATTGCCCAACGTAAATACTGCTCGTGGCGGCACCGAAATGATTTTGTTGTCGACCTCATCGACCGTGATATGGCTTAAAATCGAATCACTATGCTGTTCAGCAACTACTAATGAAGCACCTAAAGCGAGGGCGTTGTCTAAGCCGCGAACATTAGCATTATGATGATGTGTGACGACAAAGTAGTTAAGAGGTTTCTCTTGTTGAGAGAGCTTTTTCACCGCAGCGAAATTCTCAGCTAAGGCATCCGCCGCACCCATTGCAATATAATGGTCTGCTTGCTCAATAAACACCGTAAGCGCACGACCGGTGCCGGCTTGATAGACGCCATCGGAAATCTCTTTGACAGTTAGCTCAGAAGCGTCAATTGTTTCACCCCAAGGAGTAAAATTCTTGAAGCCTTGAAATGCGGCCTCGAGATCTGGGTCGAGTTCAATTGCACGGTGTACTGAGGTTAAGCGCAGCTCACCATTAACAAAGAAGTTCATGTCGCGGGCAAAGGCGACCCTGCTTTCGGTACTATGATTGGAAAAAACATAAAGCAGATCGCCGGCGCGAGGGTGTTGGCGCAACAGCTTGTGGATAAGCCCATTTGCCTTGTCAACGAAGTAGGTATAGCGCTCGCCGGAGTCGGTTTCGTAAGTCAGCTGGTGTTGCAGACGGCCACGGAAATGGTCATCGCCAGTATAGTCTAGTTGGCTTTTGAGGCTTACTAAACGTCGAGCATGCAACGTATCGCTGCTGCGTTCAAGTGACGCACCAAGGCGCGCAAAGTTGGCCCAGTTTTGCTCGGAGTATTTCTCATGCAGGATGTCATAAACGATGGTTTGGTCACCCTGCTGAATCCACTTCTCCAAGTCTATTGTGGTGCGCGGCACGCGGTAAGACAGTAAGCTTTTGCGCTGTTGCGCGAAGTCGATCGTCAACTCTTCATTGATTCGCCATAATTCGGGAATCGCGGGCGTTTCCCCCTCTCCAGGCCACGGACCTTTGTTGTAATCAATCACTTTAATGCTGTCGGCCTGTAAGAGTGCATCGCCGCCATAGGCTGCTATCACTTTATCGACAATAGTTTGCGTAGAAACATTGGTTGGACGGGTTGTATCGGCGACTGCTGTGGAGAGACCACAAAGCAAAGCGCAGCTGAAGAGTAGTCGTGTAAGTGATGAACGCATGATTGGATATACCTCAAATTTGGCGAGCCCGTGAGTGTGGCATGCTAAATGTCAGCTTTTTGTGAAGGTGAGTGCGGCGATAGTAAGGAGTGCAAACAGGCATTTCGTCCTTCCCACCTAGGAAGGACAGTTAGCATTAGGGGCAATTCGCTCGGTATTCGCTTGGGGTCTGATTTAGGTAGTTTTTAAACGCTTTATAAAAAGCCGAGCGCGAGTTAAAACCGGTCGCATAGGCAATATCTAGTACGGAGTGGTCCGTCGTGGCTAATAACTGTCGTGCATCGTCGATTCTTGCTTTATTGATAAAATCAAAGAAGGTGGTATTGAGGTGCTGCGACAATGTTTGGGAAATATACTGGGGCGGCTCAGCAATATGTTTCGCCAGTTTGACGAGATTCAGGTCTGATTCGAGATGAATCTGGTCTTGCGCTACAGCGGTTTCTATTTTCGCTGCAATTCTTTGCAAATCTTTCTTGCGCAGTGCCGAGCGTTCATAGGCTTGTGCTTTTATCACGTGCGCTATTTCTGTATTCGCCTCTGTTGTCTCACCGAATCCAGTCTGTTGTTTGATGCCGTTGTGAGCCACTAACCACACGATAAGCGACAACAACCCGAGTACTCCCGTCTCTGAAATACCCAAGTGAGCAAGTCTGTTTTCTAGCGCGAGCACAACGAGGGCGTAGACCCACGTCAAGATCATAAGGGCAGACGTAATAATGACCCAGTTAAGTTTACGTCCTGACTCATCCGCGTATATGAGTCGGATGTTTTTGTGATAAGCCAATGTACGACGAAAAATACTGAATACGTAGCCGCAACTGAGCAGGAACCAGACCACTAAGAAGAAAGCAAACGCCATAGCTAACGTGATAAGCCATGGTGTATCGACTGGTTCTGACGCGAAAAACATCTGCTGAAAGTCTTTCGCCGGAAGCAGCGCGAGCGCAATACTCAGACATAACACGACCGGCACGATGGCAAAGTGCTTCAACATCGATGGTTTCCAACACCATGAATCAGTTGTGATAGTTGCATCGTGGTAAAGCCAAAACGCTGGCAGAAATAGAAAAAATACAACCGGAATAAAACTTACATAAAGGTGCACAAGGTTTGGTGCTAACTCAAACACCACTGCACCTGAGGACAAGTAAAGGAGACAACTTAAAAGCAGCAGCAGAGGTCCCCTCGACCGACGTTTAGGAATATGAAAAATAGCAAAGCCGGCCACTGCCATGGCGATCGAAGAAAAGAAGATAGCTAACATAGATGTCGATGCACTTACCCTAAAAAAATCAGCATAGCACAGAGCTTGCCCAAACTGTCTTTCCTACGTGGGAAGGACGAACGAGCTTAAACCATCTCGTATTATCACCTCATGAACTCAGGTCTTTAGTAACGAATATGAGGTTCAGTATGTCGATTGAAACGATGCGTCACTGTCAGGTGAGTGACTCGAAACTATCTCGCTTTGGGGCGCTCGCATTCTTTTTAATGCCGGTCTGCTATCTCGGTATGTTTATCATCTTTGGTGCATTGCTTGCCATTCCCCAAGGCCCGGATATCAGCGAGAGAATTACGTATGTGATGGCCGAGCAGGATCTCATTGGTATTGCTTACCTGTTGGGCTACTTCATTTTTGGATTTTTATTACTCGTTGCGGTGCAAGCTATCCATAACAGGTTCTTGGGCGTCAGTCAGCATTTGCTCAACAGCGCCAGTCTTTTTGGCTTCATCTGGGTCGTGCTCATGATGTGCGCAGGAATGATCGCCTTGGTGGGTATGAACACCATGATTGCAATGAACTTAAAAGACCCACAGGCGGCAGCCATCCTATTTTATAGCTACACCATGATTGTGAATGCGCTTGGCGGTGGAATTGAATTGGTCGGCGGTATGTGGGTGCTACTTTTAAGCATTGCTGGGCTGCGTACGGCTATCTTTTCAAGACCGCTGTGTGTTGTAGGCTTATTTGTCGGCGCATTTGGCGTCCTTACGGTTTTTCCAAGTTTGCCTTTTACTAAAGAAGCCTTTGGATTAACTCAAATCGTTTGGTTTGTGTGGGTTGGAGTGGTGTTATGTCGCCACAAGGATAGTTAAACATGCGCCATTTGATTTGATGAAGCGAACCTATAGCAATTATCGATGGTCCAATCCGAGCGTACTCTACTCAAATGTTAAATTAACCTCTAATAACAATCACGGAGTTACTTATGAATAGAACTTTTAAAAGAACAGCCGCCTACAGCGCTTTAGTTTTAGTGCTTGGATGTGCCGCATTTTACGCATCGATGGAAGATTACCAGAAAGAGAACTTTTCAAAGTTAGTCAGCCAATTTTTTTCAGGATAAATATTGGTAGCAACTGGTCCATCATCGGAAGTACCTCGCAGGAATTGATTAATAAGTGCGCTCCGCAGGGGCAACTGGTGACCGTTACCTCGGCTATCGATCATCCAGCAGTTCGGAGCGCTACTTCAATTATTCTTACGAATATGAAAACTAGTCTTGGCGCTTACCGATTACTTGGTTACCGTTAATGTTGATAGTCATGGACGTGTCGTCGACTTTAATCATTACTTCATCGGTATAGGTGAGACCAAGAAAGCCATTTTCTTTGTCAGCTAATAGCTCATCGTTCAGAAAAAGGCGTCCGTCGATTTCTTGCAAAGTCATGCTGTCACTGTCAGTCATCAAATGCTTTTTGAGTAAAGTAGGATCGAATCGATAAGTACCGAGAAACTCCACATAGTCATTCGGTTGGGCTAGCGCTTTTTGATCTGGCAGGTCGTAGTCTAAGTCATTAATAATTAGAAATAACCCAGCCATCAGTTGTAGGATCGGTGTATTGCCCCAGTTCGAGGTGACGGCGATAAAATCACCTGACGTCGATTCTCTGACCATCACACTCTTCGTGCCGTATCCACTCCCTGATGCAAACACCAAGGTCTTATCGCCAAATGGTTTGAGTGTCCAGCCATAACTAGCAGCGTCACCACCGTCTATTTGAATTTGAGGCTTGAACATCAACTGCGTAGTTTCTGCAGAGAATAACCGGTTGTTTTCCAGAGCGACCACAAATTGATATAAATCGTTCACAGTTGAATACATGCCACCCCCAGCATTTTGGCCTAAGTGCTTCGCGCGCTGTGCACTGGCAACGCCATTTGTGGTGATGCGATAGGGCACAGCCTGCTTTTTCACGAGCTTGCGTCCTTCATATACGCCAGTATTAGTAAGTTCTAGTGGCTTAATAATCTGGTTATTGATGTAGTTAGAGAAACTTTGTCCTGATACGGTCTCAATAATTCTTCCCAACAGCGTGATGCCTGAGTTCGAGTACTCATAGCGAGTCCCCGGAGCAAATAACAACGTCTGCTTATTGATCAAATTCACGACCTGCTGCTCGAGGGTGAATTCGTCATACCATTGGATTCCAGATTCTCGAGGTAGGCCACTGCTATGAGTTAACAAATGATGAACGGTGACTTCATCTTTCCAATCAGCGTTCAACTCCGGAAGGTATGCTCCAACGCTTTGATCTAAACTAATCTCGCCCGACTCAACCAACTGCATTACAGCTGCTGCCGTAAAAGTTTTCGATATGGAGTTGATGGAGAATCGGTAATCGATCGCATTGTCAATATTGAAACTTCTATCTGCCAGTCCATAGCTGCTCTCAGCTAATGATTGACCGCCTTTGACGACCTTAATAGAGCCCGAAAAACCGTATACAGACTGATAGGCCTGCGCCAACTCTTCTAATTGTTCTCGATACTGCTGCTCTTGACTTGTCGGTTCCGCGGCAGACATTACAGGCTGGCAAAAGACGACAATGGCTAAAACTTTTAACACTAGTTTATTGATCATGTTCATTCCTATTGGTCATCAACTCGGGTACAGTGTACCGAAATTATATCTTTGCATGAAGATATAATTGTAACCAAGAATTACATAGTGATGTTGCTCAAGTGCTAATAATTGGTCATTTCAAAAATTCGTTTGGAACTTCGTTATGAGATATATATTTGTTTGGTTTTTACTTACCGCTTCATCGTTCGTGGCCGCGACTACCCAAGAACAGCAGCATTTAGAACTTCAAATCGGTACTGATCCGCATAGTGGCAACGCATTAGTTCGTATTACGTTTCAAGGTGATGCAGACGGATCCACGGAGTTAAGATTTAGTCGCTGGGCGGGTTTAGAAAACCTATCAGATCACTTGGAGCGTATTCAGGTTCGTAATTCGGATGGGGCAATTTTTGAGATCATGCAGCAAGGCAAGATGGTTGGTTGGTCAATCACGATCCGAACGACCCAATAAAAAATAAGATAGTGGCTACTATCTTTGCGTGGCTTTTTTAAATGGGCACCCGACAGGAGTCGAACCTGTGACCTCTGCCTCCGGAGGGCAGTCATGGGTTCGGTAGTAAATCGTTAAAGCTAGGCGTAGCAAGGGGTTAAGCGGTATTATGGTTTCTTTTTAAAGCCAAAACCGACACTTTTTAGACCACTTAATGACAAAATTGGTCACAGGGAACCGACTCCGAAAACTCAACTTTTGACCTTTGCCTTACGACAAAAAATCTGTAAGACTCGAGAAAACCTGAGTTTCTGGGTAGAAATAATTCTACCTAGAAATCGTCAGCCAATTCGCTTTTCTTCCGATAGCTTTTTGCTTCTTTGATTTTGCTCTTGTCTCTTTCTGTATCTTTGGCATCTTGAGCTAGTTCCGAATAGTTTGGTTTCCAACCCATGCGGACGATCAAAAACTTGCCATCAGTATCTACGCACTCATCAAGTTTCACTATCCCCGACACTACAGCCTCTGAGCTGCTTGTAATAATATTTGCTACGCGTCTTACTTCTATCGCAACTGCTTCTGAATTGCCTTTAAAATCAGTTTTCTCTACTTGTTCGCTCAAAGTTCCGACTAATGTGTCTTGCCCGAGTGACTCCTCGAAAAACTTGGTAAGCTCTGACTTAGCTTTTAGCTCTGCTTCGTCTCGTGCTGAGGAAATCAGACTACGCTTCGGTGCAATAAAACTGGCATCGGCATACATTGAGATGGAATGTAATTCGCCATTCTCAGTAAATTTAGGAACCGCTCCTGAGATTGCACTTAGTTCGGCTTCCATCTCATCGCACGCGCCTGCGTATGTTAAATTCGAAACGACCATTATTGACAATGCAGTCGTTAATTTACCAATCGTCTTCATGTTCTTTCTCCAATTTCTTCTGACGCTCCATCGCACGCTTTTTCGCTTCAGATACGTCTGGTGGAGCTACTTTCTTTTCACGTGTAGCTTGCGCACCCAGCACTTGAGCGCTCAATCTTCTTGATATGATGCTTGCGTACTTGCTCAGACTCGGCTTTGGAACTCGCTGACGTTCAATAGTGATTAGTTCGCTTACAATGATTTGGGTTGTCGCTGGATTTATTATCTTTAATCGAACTTCAGCATTGAGCTCACTGCGTGTCATGATGCGATCACCGACTCGACGTTCTCGTTCATCAATTACATAGTTCGTTATTTCAGTGATGACTAACAGGTCAGCGCCAATTTGATTGCCGAGCCTCGATAACTCCTCAACTGGACTGTTCCCCGAAGCTATAAAGCCAAGCTCTCTCTCTGCTGAATCGAGAAACTCTCTGTCAAGTAAGTTGAATTTTTGCGATTTTACTAACGCCTGTTCAAGACGTCGCTGAACGCTGTCGGCAATCTCATGATGATTGTCATTTGAGAGAGTCGGAAGGACAACGATATTTTGTTTCGTTGTATCAATGCCACTCTCGTAATCTGCAAGAACAACGCGCAGCGAGGCTTCGTAACCGTCATTGGTCTCAGTAATGTCAATGATTTCATATTTATGGATAGTTCCTGAACTTATACTTACATTGGTCGTTGATACACTTCGACCCTCAGCGCTTATTCCATAACTATCGTTGTCTGAGTCACTTAACTCAATGCTATCGATTTGAGTTGTGACTGCTTGACTTGAAGCAATCGCCTCCCCAAAAACCTGCGAAATTGCATAACGTAGAGCACTACGAATAGCATCATCATAACTTTGGCCGAAGCCAGTGCTGTTAACCTCGATATATTTTATGCCTGGTGATTGGAGGTCTCGATTTGAGTTATTAACATTGTCACTAGTTGATTCCGAACTGCTTATATCCCTATGGTTTTGGCCAATTTGTTCGACGAAATCTGGTTTCCATCCCATGCGGACTAGTACAAATTTTTCTTCGGTATCGACACATTCATCGAGCTTCACAATCCCTTTAAGAACTGCAGAAGTGTTTTCTGAAATAAACGATGTTGTTCTACGTAACTCAATAGCTTCGCCCTCTGTGATTCCAGCTTCCGATGTTACTTCCGAGCTATCGACTAATGATTGATACAGGGATCCCTGCTGAAGCTGTGTCTCAAAAAAGGAACTCAACGATGACTTAGCTTGTAGCTCTGCTTGTGCCCGTGCATTCGCTATGAGACTTCTTTTTGGGCTCGTAAATGTTCCTTCGCCATACATCGAAACAGAAGCTAATCGACCGCTTTCAAACTTAGGGACAGCGCCACTGACAGCGTCAATTTCTTCAAGCATCTCATCGCAAGAATTCTGAGCAATTGCGTTGGAAGACAGGAATATCGTAGACACTGTCCATATGATTCGATGTGTCGCAAACCAATTAGCTAGCTGTTTCATATGCTCTCCTATAGCATGCTCATCATTTCATCTTTCCCTTCAGGCTCTTTGATATCCGCTGAAGTTGCGATGGTGAACAGAGTTGGAGCAGTTTGAATGATGTTACTGGCGCCCTTAGCCGCCGTAGGAACAGCCTTCAACAATCCAAGAAATTTAGGTTTTTGGAGCATTGGGGCGTCACCTGCAACTTCTGCTAATCGTTGAGCATCTTGTAAGCCTTTGGCATATTGAATCCCTCCAGTTACATATTTCTCCAGAGCTTCACCTGCTTTCACTTTTTGACTATCAGATAAAGAGTCTGCCTTATTCTCAAGTTCCGAAACGACTAGCTTTTGAACTTTAGCGTCCTGTTCGGTCACTTCAGAAAAATCTGAACATGAGCTGGCACCACATTCGCTGACAGCTTTCGCTGAAGCGCGCAGACCAGCCGCTTCTTCCTGTAGTTCAAGAATATCTGCTAGATCAGCAACAGCCGCTGAGAGGGTTGCCTGGCCTTGATATAGGTTAATAAGCGCAGCATCTGACTGTGTTGACATATCTCCCCAATCAACAGAACTTTCACTTTTCTTACCAAAACCAAAGCTTTGAGCGCTTGTTGGTAGCGTTAGTGTGGCAGTTGAGAAAGCGAGAGCAGTGAAACCAATGACCTTTAATAGTTTGATTGACATAGTAAAATCCTTCTTTGGCTATATTTAACGAACATTTCTTTGTTGTAGTTTTGCGATGACATTATCCAAAGCAAATTCAGCAGCTTTTATAACAGCCTCTTGCTCGGCTGCTAGTTCGCTTTGATGCATTGCGGTATGAGTTTTATTTCGAACTGAGGCCGCACGACGAGCTCGACCATCCTCTATACTCCAAACTGTGTACGAAACGTTTGCATCCACGACTCGAAGACCAGTAGCTGAGTCAGTTCGATGCCCACTGAGTGTTACTGAACCTATTCCGATATATGACCAGCCGCAATCGATTGCTGCATCCCGAATCGACTTCTCCATACGGGAACTCATGTCAGCGTTGCTACGAAACTCCCCATATACGTCCTCTATAAATGGAGCATCACAATCGGTTAACTCGACATACTCGAGTGGAAAGTAACCGGCATCCTCTAGTTTTTCGAATGCGATGTCAGCTAATGAGCCGTTGTAATCCTCGTTAATTTCATACTCTGACTGTGCTCTGCGGCTTACGGTACTTCCGCCTGTCTCGCGGACTGTCATATCACTCGTTGAGACGTTATCAACCGAGGAGGTGTCATCACTGGCAAAATCTTCCTCAATATTCGAGTTATTTTTGGTGCTTTCAATTTCAGTGCGACGGTCATCGAAACTTTTTTGAGAGACCACTACTTTGGCGAGGAAGAGCGAACCAAAATCGGCTGATTGACGATAATCTTGATTTGCTGCAGCTGAATTGCTGCGGAATATTTCCGCAACAAGTGCATCGTTGATTTCTGCTCGGATTGCTACATTATAGAGGTCTTGGTCTTTGTCATTTTTCTCAGCTTCAACTCGAATATTTGATATTAACTCGGGAAGTTCGGCTTCAAACTGACTTTTGAGTTGAGATTGGTACATACTCATTTGCGCAGCTGTAAAGGACGCTGTGTAGTTTTTCCAAGCGTCCTCTTTAGCTTTCTCAATCGCCTCTTGTTTTACCTCATCGTTAAACCAACTGTATTTGACGGTACCTATTCCACGCACTTCTTTAGCGAATGCAATTTGGCAGCTGAACACTGCGCAAAGAATAGTTAAAAGTAAAATGTGTCGTTTCATACTGACTACCTATTGTTGTCATCTTGAGGCTCTTTATTGAGCGAAAATATCATTTAACTTGCTCAGCGCAGCCCTTGTTTGTCTGGGATCTTCGGCATGACGATTAATCCAGTCTGCTTCTTGTTTTTTAAATTGCTTTGCATATTGCTCAAGGATACCCATGATGAGCTTTATATATTCGGAGTCATGCGAAAGCACAGAGTCGTGGCCTATCACGGCACAATTGACGTTTTTCAAATCGGAAGTTCCAATCATTTTTTCACCAAAAACGAGTTCGTAGAGTCGCCATTCTATTCGCGCCCCCCAACAAAAAGAGTCTGTTCCCCTACCTGGTTTACGCTGAAACAGAAGCTTTGCCACGCTAAATTCCATCGTATAGCCGGGCTCTGGAAGTTCTATAGTGAGATCCCCACTGGGAATCCGCGTCGCAATCTTATTACCGATAGCATGTCCAACCGAGTTAGGTATGAGCGCGTAACCCGTTTCTTTGACGAAAACATTCTCAAAGTAAGTCGCTAGATAGCGCTCTGTGCCAGCTAAATTGATATCTGAGGATAACTTCGCTTTTGAATCGCCACTGAAGCTAGCATTGGTGATCTGTAAGTAGGCCGTAGGTTTAGCTTGGAAATCTACTTCACTTAGACGAAGGGACATTTGGTCGAAGAAGTTTATGCCCAATGTTTTGTTCTGGAGCAAATTCTTAAAAACGTTACGCTGTGTATCTGTATCGGGGAGACTTTGGTAGACAGTCGTATAGCGAGTTATCAGGGGGACAGAGAAAATTAGTTTACTACTTGCTATGTCAAAAAAGAGTGAACTTCCGGAAATGACATAGTTGGTCAAATAGGAGGGTTTTCCATCAATGCTCAACTCCTCAATAGCCACCGACTCATTTGCTATCGCAATAGCAATTCCAATCTGGTCAACGGAATCCTCATCTACAAAACCTGCACGCAAGTCAAAGCTGTAATTCGGAAGCTTTTCTGATCTTAATATGTGTTCGCGAGCCCAAACCTCAATTGAATTATCATCATTACAGGTGGTATCGCCACAAAAAAAACCACTG
>PYVG01000032.1 GCA_003030745.1 Pseudidiomarina aestuarii
GTAAGTTTTGTCGCTTTAAGGCAGAAGGCGTAAAAGAGATTGATTACAAAGATATCGTTACTCTCAAGAACTACATCACTGAGAGTGGCAAAATCGTTCCTAGCCGCATCACTGGCACTTCTGCGAAGTACCAGCGTCAGTTGGCGCGTGCCATCAAACGTGCACGTTACTTGTCTTTACTGCCTTATACTGATTCACATCAGTAAGCCAGTAAACGAACGATCTGACTAGATTTGAGGTAGCGAACAATGGAAATTATTCTATTAGACAAAGTAGCCAACTTAGGCGGCTTGGGTGACCAAGTGGCAGTGAAGTCTGGTTATGCACGTAACTTTTTATTCCCGCAAGGTAAAGCTGTTCCAGCAACGCAAGCAAACATCAAGGTGTTTGAAGAGCGTCGCGCTGAATTGGAAGCGAAAATCGCTGCTGATTTAGCTGCTGCTGAAGAGCGTGCTGCGCAAGTCAACGCATTAGAAGCTGTGGTTATTGCTTCTAAAGCGGGTGATGAAGGTAAATTGTTTGGTTCAATCGGTACTCGTGACATCGCTGACGCGATCACTGCAGCTGGTGTAGCTGTGAAGAAAAGCGAAGTATTGTTGCCAAATGGTACCCTCCGCGATGTGGGCGAGTATGATATCGAGCTGCATTTGCATGCTGACGTGTTTGCAACTGTGAAGTTGCAAGTAGTTGCTGCAGACTAAGTTTTTTAATCATCGTGAAAAAAGCTGCTTTCGAGCAGCTTTTTTTTTGGATTTTTTTCAGTGCTTGATAAACCTTTTCAGCATAGGCTTACACCAATCATACAGAAATCAATAAAGCTGTAGCGTAAGAATAAGGAAGATCGGTGACAGCACAAGTCATTACAGCCAATGCATTTAACGATCCAGATGTGCATCTCGTGGAGAGAGCCAGTGGCGGCGACATGCAAGCGTTCCAAGCGCTCTTTGAGCGGCACCATCGTCGCGTCTATGGATTAGTGTTGCGGTTGGCGGGAAATATTGATGTCGCACAAGATTTAACGCAGGAAGTGTTCATTCAGTTATGGAGCGCACTGAAATCGTTTCGCGGTGAAAGTAAGTTCAGTACGTGGCTACACACCGTTGCGACCCGAGTCGCTATCTCGGAATTACGCAAACAGAAACGCTGGTTTGCACGTTTACATACAGCTGGCGATGACGACTACGATCGTCATTTAGTACACGAAGACAGTGCCGACTTGAGCGAGCTTGATCGGTTGATTCAAAAGTTACCACCACAAACTCGTTGGGTATTCGTATTGCACTGTATAGAAGGTTTGCGACATGAGGAAGTGAGTCAAGAACTCGGTATTGCTGTCGGCACCAGTAAGGCTCAGGTTCATAGAGCGCGCACGTTGTTAGAGGAGTGGTTGAGTCATGAGTGAATCAACAAAAATAAATGGTAAACAGCGCCTTGACGATTTGATTCGAGAAGCGGTCGATACACCTGATCGCTACGAGCCACCACAAAACTTGTGGCGTGGAATAGAACATGGACTAACGCGTCAGCAACAACGCTCGCCACCTTGGCTGCGTTATGCGTGGGCAAGTGCAGCGGTTATGGTTCTGGCTATCAGTGCTATGACCTTACAGTGGATGCCGACACAATCGGTGGATAACACGTCTGAAGTCACACGATTGATAACGGCAGTCAATGAACACCACGAGTCGCAGCGCAACTTGCTGTTGACCAGTATTCAAAGTTCGGGACTGAGTACGACCGAAATCAGCAGCCAAACTGAGTTAGAACAGTTGCGGCAAGCTGCTGCGCAAGTGACCGAACAGTTAATGAATGATCCGAACAATCAATCATTGTGGCAGTTGCTGCAATGGTTACACCAACAAGAACTGGAATTATTGAAAGCGAACTTTGCGCCACGTCAAAACTGGCAACAAGCTTAAGGAGTACGAATGATGAAGTGGTTAAAACTCATTACTGTAGCAGGGCTCTATGTAGCCGCGCACTATGCCCCAGCAGTGGTTGGGAAGGAAGTCGATCAGACTGTAGCGGTTGAGCCAGGGGTTCAGGTGTTCGTCGATAACATGCGTGGCGAGGTCAAAATCCTTGGCTGGGATCGGTCATCGGCATCCATCTCGGGCACTATTGACGAAGAGGCGACGGACTTTATTTTTGAAAAGCGTGGGAATGCATTGATCGTCGAGGTCAAAATGCCCCGCAATAAGCGATACCACGATGACAATGGCTCGGATTTAGTGCTCCGGATTCCGCATGAGTCGATGGTTGATGTGAGTGGTATCTCTTCTGATTTTACGGTAAAAGACGTCCGTCAAGGGACACGTGTCACCACTATCAGTGGCGATATTGACGCCAATAATTTGGACCAGAATGTCCGTTTGAAAACCACCAGCGGTGATATCTCTGGACGTAAATTAAATGGCGATGTTGAATTGGTATCGGTCAGTGGTGACGTGAATGACGCTGATGGTGACCAACAACGTGCTTCGTATCAATCTACTAGTGGCGATGTTGCAGTAGTTACCAATGCCAGTGAAGTTCGTGCCGAGTCTATTTCGGGTGATGTGAACTTAACTGCTGAACGTGCCAGTGATGTGCGGGCAACATCGGTCAGTGGTGATGTGAGTGTCCGGGTTGAGTTGAATGACAACGGTCGGCTGCGCGGCAACACAGTCAGCGGCGATATGGCGATTACCTTTAAGGGCAAAACGAACTTTCGCCTTGATGCTGAGGCAAGCGCGAGCGGCGACATTGTCAATCGTTTGACGGATGATGAACCTCGTCGTCCTAAGTATGGACCCGGTGCAAGTCTGACAATGACCGTGGGTAATGGCTCGGGCAACGTTAAACTCAATTCGGTCAGCGGCAATATCGTCATTCGAAACTAAATACCTCTGTAAAAAGCGGGTTGCTGAACGCAATCCGCTTTCTTCATTCTGCTACTTTTTGTATAGTCTCCCTCTAGCCAAAATTATTCGAGCAGCGGGACAAGCATGGCCACTTCGCGCACCAAGGACAAACCGCGCAATGACGCGAAATTAGATGCGATCAAAACGCCTCCTCATTCTATTGAAGCAGAGCAATCCGTACTGGGTGGCCTCATGCTCGATAACAACGCATGGGACACAATTGCCGGTGAGCTGATCGCAGATGACTTCTATCATCGTGGACATAAACTCATTTTTACCGCAATGCATCGTCTCGCCGACCGCACGCAACCGATTGATCTCGTCACGGTTTCGGAATCACTTGAGTTATCGGGTGAGTTGCAAGATGTGGGTGGCTTTGCTTATCTTGGCGAAATTGCGAAAAACACCCCAAGTGCAGCCAATATCAGAGCTTATGCGCAAATTGTTCGTGAGCGCGCTGTCATTCGAGAAATGATTGCCGCAGCGAATGAAATTGCCGAGTCTGGTTTTGATACGCAAAATCGTACCTCGAGCGAGCTGCTCGATATTGCCGAAAGTAAGGTGTTCAAGATTGCTGAAAAACGAACGAGTGCAACGGATGGTCCCCAGCCCATAACACCAATACTCGAGCGAACCATAAACCGCATTGACGAACTCAGTCGCAGTAAGAACCACAATGGTGTGACGGGTGTATCCACCGGATTCTACGATTTGGACCAAATGACGGCAGGTTTGCAACCATCCGACCTCATTATTGTTGCTGCACGGCCATCAATGGGTAAAACCACATTTGCGATGAACCTGTGTGAAAACGTCGCGATGCGAAATGACAAGCCGGTCTTGGTGTTCAGTTTAGAAATGCCATCAGAACAAATTATGATGCGGATGTTGGCGTCCTTGAGTCATGTGGATCAGACGCGCATTCGAACAGGTCGTTTGCAAGATGAAGAATGGACACGCATTGCATCGACGATCAATATTCTCAAAGAACGCAATAATATGTTTATTGATGATTCGTCAGGGCTCACGCCAACTGAGCTTCGTTCACGTGCACGGCGGGTGTTCCGGGAATCTGGCGGCTTATCGATGATAATGGTCGACTATTTACAGTTGATGACGGTACCGGGTATGTCTGAGAATCGGACCTTAGAGATTGGCGAGATTTCCCGGTCGTTAAAAGCACTCGCGAAGGAACTGCAGGTACCTGTAGTCGCGTTGTCGCAGCTGAATCGCTCATTGGAGCAAAGAACAAATAAACGTCCTGTGAACTCGGATCTACGGGAATCTGGCTCCATCGAGCAAGACGCTGACGTGATTATGTTTATCTATCGTGATGAGGTCTATCACCCAGAGTCTGAGAATAAAGGGTTGGCAGAGGTGATCATTGGGAAACAGCGGAACGGGCCGATAGGTTCGGTTGACCTGAAATTCCAGGGACATTTATCACGATTTGAAAATTTAGCGCGGCGTGAACCTGACGAGCACTCGCGTCATTGAGCCGAGTGAATTAGTTCGCGTTGCAGTCTTGGCACAACCCATGTGCCTCGATGGTCTGCGTTGCAACGCGAAAACCTTGCCCTTCAGCTTGTTTGCGTAGCGCATCGTAAACCCCATCTGATTGAATCTCTTGGACGTTACCGCACGATTCACAAATGAGCATTTGGACTGGATGTTGATGGTCAAAATGGCTACATAGAACGTAGCTGTTTGATGAAGTGATTTTGTGGACGAAACCTTGTTCTTGTAAAAAGTCCAGCGCACGGTAAATAGTCGGTGGTTTAGCGTTAGGAACGGCAGCTCTGAGCTTATCGAGTAGATCATAAGCGCCTACTGCACCAGACTCGCCAGCGAGGATCTCGAACACTTCACGGCGTGCTGGAGTCAGTCGAGCGCCGCGTTGTTCGCATATTTTTTCGGCTTTGGTGATGAGCCGCATGGTTTCTTTTGAAGTCATGAAGCAAGTTTACCACGGGGTTTAAGACTGGGATAGACTCAGTCATACAGCTTTTCTCGATTCATCTTCTAGAGTGAGAATAATAATGAAGAAGTGGTTTGTAGGATACCTATTCGCATTGCTGCTGAGTGTCGGCGCGATAGCACATGCAGCCGTTGCTACAGAGCTCGATTTGCAGGAACTCAGTGTAGAGCAATTACAGCAAGGCATGGCTGCGGGTGACTTCACGAGTGTAGATGTCGTAAACTTCTATTTAGCGCGAATCTACCAGCACAACCAAGACGGTGCTAATTTGCGCGCGGTTAACACCCTGCTGGATACCGAAGCACTCCACGACATAGCTAAAAAGCTGGATGCCGAGCGCGCTGCGGGTAATGTTCGTGGACCACTGCATGGCATTCCGGTGTTATTGAAGGACAATATTGATACGGCCGACGGCATGCCGAATACGGGTGGGTCTTGGTTACTCAGAGAACATTTTGCACCTGATGATGCATTTATCGTGCAACGCCTCCGTGCTGCAGGCGCCATCATTATGGGTAAAGCTAACTTGAGCGAGTGGGCAAACTTTCGTTCCACGGCATCGGCTTCAGGCTGGAGCAGCTTTGGTGGTCAGGTCAAGAATCCGTTTGACACCTCGCGCACTGCTTGCGGCTCCAGCTCTGGTTCAGCGGTTGCGGTAAGCGCAAACTTCGTTGCGCTTGCGGTCGGTACAGAAACGGACGGTTCATTGACTTGCCCAGCAACGATTAATGGAGTTGTTACCATCAAGCCAACCGTTGGCTTACTGAGTCGAGATGGGATTATTCCGATTTCGTCGAGCCAAGATACTGCTGGCCCACTAACACGAACCGTTCGTGATGCTGTGTATCTATTGAGCGCCATGACTGGACAAGATAGTGCTGATGCTGCCAGCTTCGATTCAGAAGTCGATTTCACCGCACATTTAAAAGCAGATGGTTTGCGCGGCAAGCGTATCGGTATCGTCCGTGAGTTGACGGGCTATCACGCGGGTGTTGATGCGCTGTTTGAACAACAACTTGTCGTATTGCGGGAAGCTGGTGCGGAATTAGTTGATGATCTTTCATTCCCGAATGGTCGCAACTGGGGTGGGGACGAGTTCACGGTTTTGTTGCATGAGTTCAAAGCCGATATGCAAAGCTATTTTGAGGCGAGCCCGCATCCGGATTACACAACCTTGAGTGATTTGATTGCAGCGAATCAGGCACATGCCAGTCGAGTGATGCCATGGTTTGGTCAAGAGCTATTTGAAATGGCAGAGCAACGCACAGCCGAACAACAAGAAGCATACGAGCAAGCACGGGCTGACGCGAAACGTAAAGCAGGCGCCGAAGGTATCGACGCGTTATTAGCGGCGCATGACCTTGATCTATTGATTGCACCGACGGGTGGGCCAGCCTGGAAAACTGACTTGATTACTGGCGACCACTTTCTCGGTTCAGCGAGTGGAGCCGCGGCGGTCGCAGGCTATCCACACATTAGTGTGCCTATGGGCTTTGTGCACCATTTACCGATTGGTTTGAGTTTCTTTGGGACGGCGAAGAGTGAGCCGATACTCATTGAAGCTGCATACGACTTCGAGCAGCGTACGCAAGCACGTCGTGCGCCACAGTTGACTGCGCCACACTAGGAAAGCTTGCTCGCTGAGCGTGATATTAAAAACTGGCATTGAATACTGGGGCTGGTATCATACGCAGCCCCAAAATTAAGTGGTTTGAGTTAGGTTAAACAAAGAGTCATGAGTAAATTAATTGCTGTAGCACCGATGCTCGATTGGACTGATCGGCATTGTCGCTACTTCCACAGACAATTTTCTCAACACACTGTGCTGTACACCGAAATGGTGACCACCGGTGCGATTCTGTTTGGCCAACAAGATCATCTTAGATTTAGTGATGCTGAGCAGCCGGTGGTCTTGCAGCTCGGTGGCAGTGACCCAACTGCTATGGCCGAGTGCACCGCAATCGCCGCAGAGCGGGGCTATCAAGAAGTAAATATTAATGTGGGGTGTCCGTCTGAGCGTGTTCAAAACGGGAGCTTCGGTGCTTGTTTGATGACCACGCCTGAGACCATCGCGGAGTGTGTTGAAGCGATGCAAAAGTCCGCGCCAACTACTCGTATCTCTGTGAAAACCCGGCTCGGTATTGACGACCATGATAGCGATGAATTTTTGCAACGCTTTATGGAGCCGGTGATGGCTGCAGGTTGCCAGCATTTTACGTTGCATGCACGGACCGCTTGGCTGAAGGGTCTCAGTCCAAAGCAAAATCGAGAAATTCCACCGCTTCAGTATGACCGCGTCTACCGTATGAAAGACCGCTATCCACAGCTACACATCAGTATTAATGGTGGTATTAAAGATGCAACGTCGATTGCTGAACATCTGCAGCTCGTTGATGGCGTTATGGTCGGTCGTGAGGCCTATCAGAATCCAGAATTGATTGGTTCGTTTGACGGCATACTCGGTTATGAGACCCATTCGCGATCTACCGAACAAGTGATTGCAGCAATGATTCCCTACATTGATGGTCACGTGCAGACGGGTGGACGAGTGTGGCACGTGGTTCGGCATATGTTAGGTCTCTTCAACGGCCAACCGGGTGCTAAACGCTGGCGGCAAGTGATCAGTCAGCAAGGACCGACTGCACAATCTGCGGCAGAGCTATTTGAATTCGCGCTCGAAGAAGTGTCTGTAGCACGCGAAAAATTTCACCAAAAAGTGGCGGAATACGCCAACTAACCATTCTGTGATGTCCCAGCGCTTCATAGTCATCGTTACCTTCCTAGTCTAGATTTAATCAACATTAAAAAATAAAACCATTTAAAAACAATAGTATAGCCACGACATTTAAAAGTTGGCACAACCTTTGCTGTGTTCTTATCGACTTAACTAGTATTCACAGCCGTAACGTGAAGTATCAAAACCTCGATAAGGAAAACGAAAATGAACACCATGTTAAAAGTAGCGGTTGCAGCAGTTGTTTTAAGCGTATCTAGCGGCGCATTGGCAAACGATGACAAGTCGTCACTGGAATTGAACTTAGGTGCAATGTTTAGTGCGCAAGTGGAGAGCATTCAAGTGGAACTCGTGAATGCGACCAAATCAGCACTCGAAGCAACGGTCAATGATTGGAAACTTGCTTTTGCTGACGACGAAAATGAATCAGACGTTACTGTGGCAGCAGTTGCCACCAACGCTGATGCTAAAGCTTCAGACGAGTAAGATCGGGGGAGCCAAGGATGTTATTACAACCCATGTTCCTTACACTGATGATGATCGCACCCGTAGTTGGTACGGTAGTAGCGGGTGCGGTAGTCATCGCGTCTAGTGCGGTCAGCTCACACAAATCAGGGTGATCACCGATCCCAGTTGTGCTAGTCTGCAACTCTTCAAAAGTGACTCAATTGAGTCGATAACTAGAGGAAGTTGCCGGTGAAACAGCATGTACTGATTGGCTTGGTGAGCGCCCTAACTTTAAGCGCTTCAGCAGTAGCACAAACCTATCAAGCAAGTGAGAAAGCAATTCAGCTTGCGCAAGATAATCTCATCATTGATACCCACATCGACGTGCCATATCGACTCGAAAAAGATTGGGAAGATGTCACGGTAGCGACCGAACGTGGCGACTTCGACTATCCGCGAGCAGTTGTCGGTGGTCTCAATGTGCCTTTCATGTCCATTTACATCCCAGCAAACCTCGAACGTACCGAAGGTGCCAGCTATCAGTTAGCGCACAAACTCATTGATAGCATGGAAGCGCTTGCCTATCGCGCGCCGGATAAATTTGATATTGCCTACAGCGTGGCTGATGTCGAAGAGCAGTACGAGCGTGGCGTTATTTCGATCGCGATGGGAATGGAAAATGGCTCGCCGATTGAAGGCGATTTAGCAAACTTGCAAACTTTCTACGAGCGCGGCATTCGCTACATTACATTGGCGCACTCTGAATCAAATCATATTGCCGACTCGTCGTATGATATCCGGAAGCAATGGAACGGTTTAAGCCCATTTGGTGTTGAACTCGTTGAAGCAATGAACAAAACGGGTGTCATGGTCGATATTTCGCATGTTTCTGACGACGCATTCTGGCAAACACTTGAAGTGACGAAAGTACCTGTCATCGCATCACACTCGTCACTGCGTCGCTACACACCGGGCTTCGAACGCAATATGAGTGACGATATGATCAAAGCGCTCGCCGACAACGGTGGTGTCATCATGATTAACTACGGCAGTTCGTTCGTCACGCAGCAAGCTAACCGCTACAACGCTATGATCGCGAAGCAAGCGGAAGCGATTCGTGAAGAGCTCGGTGCTGACTCTGAAGAAGCCCAAGCACGAATCGAGAAATTGCGCAGCAGCAATCCATATCCATTCGCAACATTAGAGCAAGTCTTAGACCATATCGACCATGTCGTTGACTTGGTTGGTATTGAGTACGTCGGTATTGGTTCGGACTATGATGGCGTCGGTGACTCATTGCCTGTTGGACTCAAGGACGTTGCGAGCTACCCAAATTTGATTCAAGGCTTACTGGATCGCGGCTATTCGGACGCAGATATCAAGAAAATCCTGAACGAAAATCTACTCCGCGTGTGGCGCGAAGTAGAGGCCTACGCCGCCACACACTAGTCAACAGTAAATAGTGAACAGTGAAAAGACAAAGACGAACCATCACATCTCTTTGTCTTTTCCATTCACTATTCACCGTTCACCGTTCACCGTTCACTATTCACTATTCACCAGTCATTTGGTGTTGCTTTTCCTCTTCAAAAGCGTATAATTCGCGACCACAGTTGGAAACCCCTCGGGGATTTTGCTGACTGTATTTAGGTTGCCACAGCAGTCCCGATAGGGGATTGAATGTATTTTCGTTGAAAATACCTCACCCGGTATGTGCCAGGGTGGCGGTTTTTTTCTGTGCTCTTTTTTAAATGCTCTTTATATTGAGGCTATTTACATGGCTAATCAAAGAATTCGGATTCGCTTGAAAGCGTTCGATCACCGTCTGATTGACCAGTCGACAGCAGAAATCGTTGAAACTGCTAAACGCACTGGTGCTCAGGTACGTGGTCCAATCCCACTGCCTACGCGCAAAGAACGTTTTACTGTGTTGATTTCACCACACGTAAATAAAGATGCGCGTGACCAGTACGAAATCCGTACCCACAAGCGTTTGATTGACATCATGGACCCAACTGACAAGACCGTTGACGCATTAATGCGTTTGGACCTGGCAGCTGGCGTTGATGTACAAATCAGCCTGGGTTAAGCGGGCAGTAATAGGATTACACACGAGAGGTTTTAACAATGGCTATTGGTCTAGTCGGTCGTAAAGTAGGAATGACTCGCGTCTTCCAAGAAGACGGCGCTTCTGTACCTGTTACTGTGATCGAAGTGACAGCAAACCGTGTGACTCAGGTTAAATCTGAGGACACCGACGGCTATCGTGCGCTTCAAGTTACAACAGGTGACAAAAAAGCAAACCGCGTTACTAAACCACTTGCGGGTCACTATGCGAAAGCTGGTGTCGAAGCAGGTCGCGGACTCTGGGAATTCCGCCTAGAGAACGGTGAAGGTGAAGATTACGCAGTAGGTTCTGAAATCACTGTCGAAATTTTTGCAGACACCAAAAAAGTTGACGTTACCGGCACCTCTAAAGGTAAAGGTTTCCAAGGTGCTGTTAAGCGCTGGAATTTCCGTACTCAAGACGCTACTCATG
This sequence comes from Pseudidiomarina aestuarii, assembly GCA_003030745.1. The sequence continues at coordinate 10,602 of PYVG01000032.1, forward strand.
GTAACTCGTTGTCGCATCGCGCTCCGGGTTCTATCGGTCAGAACCAGTCTCCGGGTCGGGTATTCAAGGGCAAGAAAATGGCAGGCCAAATGGGTAACAAGCAAATTACCGTGCAAACTCTAGATGTTGTACGTGTAGACGCTGAGCGTGGCTTGTTATTGGTTCGTGGCGCTGTCCCTGGTGCTACTGGCGGTGATGTCATCATCAAGCCAGCAGTCAAGGCTAAGGCGTAACGTCCGAGGAGAATGGTGATGGAATTAACATTTAAAGACGCAAAAGGCGCTCTTGAAGTTTCCGAAGCAACCTTTGGACGCGAGTTCAACGAAGCTTTGGTACATCAGGTAGTTGTTGCCTATGCAGCGGGTGCTCGTCAGGGCTCCAAAGCACAGAAAACGCGTTCTGAAGTATCTGGCGGTGGCAAAAAGCCATGGCGTCAAAAAGGTACTGGCCGTGCTCGTGCAGGTACTATCCGTAGCCCAATCTGGCGCTCTGGTGGTACTACGTTTGCAGCAAAACCACGCAGCCACGACCAAAAAGTAAACAAAAAAATGTACCGCGGTGCTTTGAAAAGCATTTTGTCAGAATTGGTTCGTCAGGACCGTCTGATTGTGGTCGAAAACTTTGGTGTTGATTCACCAAAGACCAAGCAATTAGCTGCCAAGTTAAAAGCAATGGATTTGAGTGACGTGTTGATCGTGACCAAAGAAGTTGAAGAGAACTTGTTCTTAGCGTCACGCAACTTGCATAAAGTTGATGTACGTGATGTTCAAGGCGTTGATCCAGTAAGCCTGATTGCTTTTGAAAAAGTATTGATGACTGCTGAAGCAGTGAAGCAGCTTGAGGAGGTATTGTCA
>PYVG01000033.1 GCA_003030745.1 Pseudidiomarina aestuarii
GAGTGTCACATAGTTGCTGGTGATTTTGACTTTCTGATCAAAGCACGAGTGCCGGATATGCCGTCCTATCGAAAACTCTTAGGGGAGACAATTCTCATGATGCCAGGAGTTAACGAGTCGCGCACTTATGTCGTTATGGAAGAAGTGAAACATGAAAATAAAGTCTTGATTAAAGGTTAAGAAAAGACGCTTTTAGCTACTGCGAAGCCAGCATAATCGCGCTACACTGATGGGTATTACCGTGAGTATGGAATAGCGCAAGGTAGCGGCAATGATAGGTACGAACTATAACGATAAAGCTAATGGAGATTTGCCATGAGTGGCGTGCAACGGGTGCTAGAAGTAGGTCTGATATTGTGTGGAGCCTTTGCGCTGTTTTTAATGTTAGCGCTTGGCAGCTTCAGTCCTGCTGATCCCAGTTGGTCACAAACCAGTTACGAAGGCACCATTGAGAATGCTGCCGGTGCCATTGGTGCCTGGTTTGCTGACGCATTGCTGTTCGCGTTTGGGTATGTCTCCTATTTTGTCCCAATTGGTTTTGCTGCACTGGGTTACATGCTTTTTCGGCAACCGCATCGCTTATTAGAACTCGACTATCTCGCACTAGGGCTGCGCCTCATTGGTTTGCTGTTAACCTTCATCGGAGCTTCCGCTTTAGCGTCCATGAACTTCATGAATGTGTATTCATTCTCAGCGGGCGGAGTAGTGGGTGATGTGATTAGTTCGTCATTGCTGCCGTATTTCAATATTATTGGTACGACCTTGTTGCTGCTCACATTTTTACTGACCGGGCTCACCCTTGTTAGTGGGCTGTCATGGATCAAACTCATTGATGGTCTGGGCGCCATCGCCATTCGAACAGGCATTGTTATTGCACACCAGTTGCAAGCGTTTGGCCGCTATATTCAATCCTATGTGCGGTCTGATTCAGGCACATCCGACGCCACTGAGTCGTTGCAAAGACCTCAGAAAAACACTGCTAAACGCGGTCGTATCGAGCGAGCTGAACCTGAATTATCGTTACCAGAAATGAGTGCGTTAGACGATGATGAGCCGCCATTTGCACTCGATTCGTTGGATTCCACGACCTCGTCTAAACCAACATCACCCAGCCGTTTTAGTCGCGAAGCACGACAAGCCAAAGCGGCCGCCGCCATTGCAGGTAAAGAATCGAATCGTTCTGATGATGTTGATGAACAAGTAGATGACGCTTCAAGCATCAGCAGCGACGATGATGAGTCACCGGTAACACTCTCCGTTGATCCGTTACCGTCCATAGAACTCCTTGATCGGCCGAATAAAACGCACAATCCATTAACCCAAGAAGAACTGGATCAAATTGGTAGTACCGTTGAAGCAGTGCTGCTCGACTTCGGCGTTGAAGTGAAGGTTGCCAATGTCCAACCGGGCCCAGTCATTACCCGTTTTGAGCTGGATTTGGCGCCGGGAGTAAAGGTGTCCAAAATTTCCAACCTCGACAAGGATATAGCTCGGTCATTGTCGGCTATATCCGTGCGCGTGGTAGAGGTCATTCCAGGAAAATCTTACGTCGGCCTGGAGCTGCCAAATAAGAGTCGAGAAACGGTCTATTTCAGTGAAGTAGTCAGTTGTGATGCTTTTCAACAGAGCACTTCACCACTCACCATGGTACTCGGGAAGGGCATAGCCGGCCAGCCTGTCATTGTCGATTTAGCAAAGATGCCGCATCTGCTAGTCGCGGGTACTACCGGTTCCGGTAAGTCAGTAGGCGTCAACGTCATGATTCTCAGTTTGCTGTACAAAAGCTCACCTGAAGATGTGCGCCTGATCATGATCGACCCGAAGATGCTCGAGCTTTCAGTTTACGAGGGTATTCCGCACTTACTGACCGAAGTCGTTACCGATATGAAAGATGCCGCAAATGCGCTGCGTTGGTGTGTGGGTGAAATGGAGCGTCGGTACAAGTTGATGTCCGCTCTAGGCGTGCGTAACTTGAAAGGTTACAACGCTAAAGTTGTGGAAGCACGTGAGGCGGGCGAACCCCTATTAGACCCGGTATGGAAGCCCGGTGACTCCATGGACCCACTGCCACCCGAACTCGAGAAGCTGCCGAGTATTGTGGTGGTGATTGATGAATTTGCCGACATGATGATGATTGTTGGCAAAAAAGTTGAAGAGTTAATCGCTCGTATCGCGCAAAAAGCTCGCGCGGCTGGCATTCACCTAATTTTGGCGACTCAGCGGCCATCCGTAGACGTCATTACAGGTTTGATTAAGGCCAACATTCCGACTCGTATCGCTTTCCAAGTGCAATCGAAGATCGACTCGCGAACTATTCTTGATCAACCCGGCGCAGACCAGTTACTCGGTGCTGGTGATATGTTGTACTTACCGCCGGGCAGTGGCGTTCCAACACGTGTGCATGGCGCCTTTGTAGACGACCATGAAGTGCATGCGGTGGTTGCCGATTGGAAAAAGCGTGGGAAACCCAACTATCTGGATGAAATCCTGAAAGGGGATATGGGTGAGGATTCGTTGTTGCCGGGTGAGCAAATGGATATGGGCGATGAAGAATCTGATTCGCTTTATGATGAAGCCGTTGCTTTTGTCACCGAAACACGGCGAGTGTCCATTTCCAGCGTCCAACGCAAATTCAGAATTGGTTACAATCGCGCAGCACGGATTGTTGAACAAATGGAAATGAGCGGTGTCGTTACTAATGCGGGCCATAATGGCCAACGCGAAGTCTTAGCGCCAAAGCCACCAAGAGATTAATGCCATGAGAAGTATATATAAAGTCGCTGTTGTAACCACGTTTGCCGGTGTAATGACTGCCTATTCAAGCATGGTCGCTGCCGATGAACGCGCAGCGCTGCAAGAACGGTTGCAGCAAATCAGTAGTATGGACGCTACCTTTAGCCAGCAGGTCACTGACGGTAATGGTGAATTAGTTCAACAGCTGCATGGTCGTTTAGCGCTGGCACGTCCGCATTTCTTGTATTGGCAAACCGACGCACCGGATGAAACCGTGATGGTCGCTGATGGCGATAGCCTTTGGTATTACAACGGAAATGCCACCGCAACCAGCGTGCCTGGTGTCTTTGCTGCGGGTGATGTGATGGATCATATCTATCGTCAAGCTATCACCTCTGCGGGAACCGGTTGTATGGCTGCTCTTGATGCCGAACGCTATCTCGATGGGCTGACCAAAGCGTAGCCGCAACTCACCGTGTTACGCTTTCTCGACGAAACGACAGCGTTCCCGCCGGTTCACCATGCTTTGCAAGACCCCAATGGGTTGCTGGCGGTCGGTGGGGACTTATCTGCTGAACGTCTGTTGAGTGCCTACCAAAGTGGTATTTTCCCGTGGTACGGTCAGGATGATCCAATACTTTGGTGGAGTCCTGACCCACGCGCGGTTTTCACGCCAGACTCACTTCATTACAGTCGTTCGATGCGTCGTTTCAGCCGCATCACCAGCTTTCGTGTGACGCTCAATCAAGACTTCGTTGCGGTTATCAGAGGCTGTCGTCAGGCGCATCAAGCGAGCGGCGTTTGGATCCACGACGAATTTATCGATGCTTACACCCTGCTCCATAAACAAGGTCAGGCACATTCCGTTGAAGTGTGGGACCACGACGAATTGGTGGGTGGTCTTTATGGGCTTGGCGTCAATTCAGTATTCACTGCAGAAAGTATGTTTCACCAGCGTCCAAACGCCTCGAAACTGGCTTTACTCACTTTTGCTCATGCTTTTTTTAATGCCGGTGGACGTTGTATCGATGCTCAGATAGAGAACCCTCACCTCATGAGTTTAGGCGCGATAAACGTTCCGCGAAGTGAATTCGTTGAACAATTGAATGCTCCTGTACCGAATGCATTACGAGATTTCTACCAGCGACGCCAGTTAAAGATTGGCTTTTAGCCACGAAAACCGCTAGAATTCTGACCACTTTTTAGAAGGCTTTAATTTGAGCCTGCGTTATCGACGCACCCAACAAAAGAAAACCGAGGAATTGAATGGCAAAAGAAGACAGTATTGAAATGCAAGGCACGGTACTTGATACCCTGCCGAATACCATGTTTCGTGTTGAACTGGAGAATGGTCACGTTGTGACTGCACACATTTCTGGCAAAATGCGCAAACACTATATTCGCATCTTAACCGGTGACACGGTAACTGTTCAGTTGACTCCATATGACCTAACTAAGGGTCGTATTGTTTTCCGCGCTCGTTAATCTCTCATTGTTTGATTAAATTGCTGTAGCAAGAGCACGCAGCTCAACTGGTTGTTGAGCTGCGTGTTTCGCGTTCTGAAATTTCCAATTTAAGTTCGTCGTTCACGACACTCACTTGTACCGAGCCGCCATTGGCAAGCTTGCCGAATAGAATCTCGTTGGCCAACGGTTTCTTCAGGTGCTCTTGAATGACACGCGCCATCGGACGCGCTCCCATAGCTTTGTCATACCCCTTCTCAGCTAACCATTTGCACGCATCTGCATCTAACTCTAGTGATACATGTTTCCGGTCAAGCTGCGCTTGGAGTTCACAGATAAACTTATCAACCACCTGCTCTATCACTTCCGGTGACAAATGATTGAACCAGACAATGCTATCGAGTCGGTTGCGGAACTCTGGTGAGAACAGCCGATTGATTTCCAACATCGCATCAGGCGCATGATCTTGCTGTTTAAAGCCAATCGACTGTCGAACTGTTTCCTGAACACCAGCATTGGTGGTTAACACCAAAATCACATTCCGAAAATCTGCCTTACGACCGTTGTTGTCAGTCAAACTACCATGGTCCATGACTTGCAGCAGAATATTGAAAATATCTGGGTGCGCTTTTTCAATTTCATCCAGTAGGACAACCGAGTGCGGATGCTTGATGACACCGTCGGTCAATAGCCCGCCTTGGTCATACCCGACATAACCGGGAGGTGCACCAATGAGTCGGCTCACCGCATGTCGCTCCATATACTCCGACATATCAAAACGCTGGAACTCAATACCCAAAGCCTTCGCAAGCTGTTGCGTAATTTCGGTTTTACCGACCCCGGTCGGACCCGCAAATAGGAACGAACCGATAGGTTTCTGTTCATTGCCAAGCCCTGAACGCGACAACCGAATGGCTGCGGTCAGTTGATCGATAGCTTGATCTTGACCAAAGACCACCAATTTTAAGTTGCGATCCAGTTGTTGCAGTAATTGTTGGTCGGTGCGTGATACCGATTGTTCCGGAATCCGCGCTATCTTCGCAATAATCGCTTCGATATCTGCAACACCAATGGTTTTTTTACGCTTTGAGGGTGGCAACAGGCGTTGACTAGCTCCCGCTTCATCTAACACATCAATTGCTTTGTCGGGTAAATGCCGTTCGTTGATGTAACGTGCCGACAACTCCGCCGCAGCTCGGATAGCAGGTTGAGTGTAACGAATACCATGGTGCGCTTCGTAACGCTCTTTCAAGCCTTGCAGAATACGCGTGGTGTCATCTACCGAAGGCTCGTTCACGTCGACTTTCTGGAACCGACGTACCAACGCACGATCTTTTTCAAAGATGTTTTTAAACTCATTGTAGGTTGTTGAACCGATACATTTTAACTCACCACTGGAGAGCATCGGCTTGAGCAAGTTCGAAGCGTCCAACACGCCACCACTGGCTGCTCCAGCGCCGATAATCGAGTGGATCTCATCAATAAACAGGATGGCATGTTCGTGTTCAGTGACTTCTTTCAACAACTGCTTGAAGCGCTTTTCAAAATCACCGCGATACTTAGTGCCGGCCAGCAATCCACCCATGTCCAACGAGTAAATCACAGCATCTTTCATGATTTCGGGCACGTCATCTTGCTCAATACGATAAGCTAAACCTTCGGCAATTGCTGTTTTACCTACACCAGCCTCACCTACTAACAGTGGATTGTTCTTGCGCCGGCGGCAGAGCACTTGAATGCAGCGCTCAAGTTCACTATCACGACCGATTAACGGATCGATCTTGCCTTCACGTGCACGGGCATTCAAATTCGTACAAAACCGCTTCAGGTGGCTCTGCTGCTCGTCGGGTTGAGGTTCACCGGTCTCACTGTCTTGCTGTTCAGGGCGACCTTGCTCGTCATCGAGTTTGGTTAAGCCGTGCGACAAAAAGTGGACAATATCAAGGCGCGTTATATCGTGTTTGTTCAGCAGATACACCGCGTGTGATTCTTGTTCGGAGAAAATGGCCACCAACACATTGGCACCAGTGACTTCGCTGTTGCCAGACGATTGCACATGGAACACAGCGCGTTGCAACACCCGCTGAAAGCCGAGAGTCGGCTGTGTTTCGGTATCGACACTTTCTGTATCAAAACTGGGCGTGCTACGCTCAATATAGCCCACCAATTCTTGTTTCAACTGGTCAAATACCAAGCCGCATGCACGCAATGCCTGAGCGGCTTCTGGATTCTCTAAGAGTGCGAGGAGTAAATGCTCCACCGTCATGAGTTCATGACGACGATCACGCGCTAATTTAAACGCGTCATTCAACGATACTTCCAGAGCTTTATTTAACATGACTACTCCTATCGGTCACCAGACCACTCATTCGCGTTCCATTGAGGCCATTAAAGGATGGTCATGGCTACGCGCATACTGGTTTACTTGCACTACTTTGGTTTCTGCGATTTCTGCAGAGTAGACGCCACAAATGGCACGTCCTTTATAATGAATGGTCAGCATCGTATCCGTCGCACGTTCCTGGTCCATTCGAAAAAACTTGATTAGTACTTCAATGACAAAGTCCATTGGCGTGTAGTCGTCGTTCGTCAGTATCACTTTATACCGGGGTGGCGGCTTGGCTTGCGTCCGCTCGACACTCTTGACGACACTATCATCTGCCGGTGAACCGTTTGTCCGCTGTTGATTTACGACACTCACAATGACTCTTTCTCTTAGTTATAGACGTTGTTAGATAAAAACGCTGAATAATTTACATTATGTCTGTAAGACAATCTTGCATGCCACCAAATGTTCATAAAAGCAGCAACTTTTGCCTTGACACCACGTATTTCTCACCTAGAGTAAAACATGGCGTTAACATTTGCTTTTTTCAAGCCAAGCAAATCACTTTACGCTATCTAACAATAACTAAATTTAATATGCAGAATAAAGGATGTAGAAGTATGGCAACCGGTAAAGTCAAATGGTTCAATAATTCCAAAGGCTTCGGCTTCATTGAGGCAGAAGATCGCGATGGCGATATCTTTGCACATTACTCAACCATTGAAATGGACGGCTATCGCACGTTAAAAGCTGGTCAAGACGTCGAGTTTCAACTCGAGGAAGGCCCCAAAGGCTTACATGCTACCAATATTACTCCGGTGCAAAAATAGCGCACCCTGAACAATCATTTCGAGACGTGTTCAATCCTCTATAAAACGCCGGCGCTTTGCCGGCGTTTTCTCTTCAACTATCAATACCGAAATAACGGCGTAATTGATCACGTAAATTTGGTGGTGTGCCGTGAATAGTGAGTGTATCAGTCGCTGGGTCATAGACGACGCGTTCGCCCAATAAGTTTTGATCAAAGCCGATACTCAAGCCGCCGCCTTGCCCCTGAAACTTCACCAGCTTGCGCAACGTTGAGCGATCCGTCGGGAATTCATCAGCAAGTTCACTACCTGCTTCCTGTTTAAAATCAGCAAAACTGCGACTACTTGGAACACTTGCTTGCAACTGTTCCGATAGATCTTTGACACGCACCGGCTCACCTTGCTGCCATTGCTCATCACAAACATCGTACACCGCTTGTCTCAGTTGTCGTGTTTGCTCGGCTGGCATCGCTTCACTTTGTGCGAAGGCTTGCACCGACTCAATCAATTGTTGCGATTGCTTCTTGGCATTGAGACCCTCTGCGCAGCCAAGGAAATCAAGGAAGAAATCAGCAACCTTGCGACCTACTCGCCCTTTAATAAAGCTAATGTAGGTGGTTGAATCGGGATCTTCTTGCCATTCTGTCACATTAATCACTGCAGCTAGCTGAACCTTGCTGAGGTCAAGCTGAGACGAGCGATCAACCGATAAATCGGCGGCAATGGTGACACCATCGATACTCGGTAAATAAGCTACGACGACATAGGTTTGACCCTGTTGCTGGTAGTTAGAAACCAAGAGAAAACCTGGTTCGACAATGCCGTAATGCTGAAATTGTTGCAGGAGAATTTTTGCGGCAACGTGGGAAAAATCGATAAAGCTGACCTGTTGCTGTTGCCATTCTGCTAACTGATTAGGGAAATCACTCTGCTGTTCTGGAGCAGCTTCATCGGCGGCCGTTAAAAACCGCGCGTAACCTTTACTCGGCTTTGCTTGAAACACATCGGTCAGTTCATTCAGTAAATCTTGAACTTCGCTATCAATGGCTAAGGTGTGCGGCGCGAGGCGGAGGCCTATTTGACCATCGTTACTGTAAAATTGATGAATAATGCTGTCATGTATTTCGGCTAGCATAGCGAGTCGCTGTCCTTCCATTACTGCTGTGTTAAGATGGCCGGCATTCTAACACGTTGAGAAAAAATGCCATGCCGATTGTGTCTAAATATTCCGCCGAAACCCAACAACAACAGCTAGAAGATGTACTTGCTGCACTCGCTAATGCCCCTGCCGACCTTGCCTTGATGACGCTCGGTAACGCAGTGAGCAATGTGATCGATCAGCATTATTCGTCAGCACAAGCAGTACAGATTGCTGAACAATTCGGTAAAGTGCTGCTACAATCGATGCAGAAACGCGCATAGTTCGCGTATTGTCGAACCAACCAATCATAACAACGACGAGTTCACAATGAGACAACGAAAGCAACGGCGAGATAAAATCGCACGCCTCATTAGTTGGGGACACTGGTTTACGTTTTTCAACATACTTGTCGCACTGGTTGTTGGTCTGTTTTATGTTGAGGCTGCTGAAACGCCAGGCTCAGCGCTTGGCGTTATTTATCTGCTGATTAGCTGGCTCGGGCATTTTGCGTTTCTTCCGTTTGTCTTCTTTATTATCCTCATCTTCCCATTTTGTATGTTGATACCATACCCGCGAATTTTGCGTGGTATCGCGTCATTGTTGGCATCCATTGGCTTATTGGCACTGATTGCCGATATGTTGTTTTACCGACAGTATGGTTTCCATCTCAACACCTACTCGTTAAGCCAGCTTGCACTGGATGCAGAGACAGCCTTCGCCGGCGCAAGTTTCCTGATTTTATTAGGGATGCTGCTGACCTTCGTTGTGGTGCTCGTGTTTGAACTCGGTCTTGCGAATTTGGCTTACAAGCGCTTGGAGCGGCTGCAAACCAAACATTGGGGGATCTCGGTTAGTGCGGTGTTCGTCCTTTGTTTTCTGACCAGTCATACCATTCACATTTGGGCTGACGCAGTGTTCTACACACCTATAACGAAGCAAGATGATTTGTTCCCATTGTCTTATCCAACAACCGCTAAAACGCTGATGAACAAGCACGGGCTATTGGATGATCAACAAGCCGTGACCACCGATCGGTTATTACGAGAGATTGATACGCTCGAGCTGACCTATCCTTCCGCAGCGCTATTGTGTGCAAAGCAGGCGAATGTGGTCGATACCCTGATTGTGACCATGGATGTACTCGATACCAATTCTGTCGAGCAAATTACTGGCTTGCAAGCGATGACATGGCCGGTTTTAGGCCAACTAGACGCAACCAGTGGTGCCTTCGAGTTGCGCTATGGATTGCCTGATTTGTATATGGCCGCAATGGCAAAAGCTCAGCAAGAACCAGCGTACATTGATCGCTTACAAGATTACGATATTCGCATAGTGTCATCACTTCCCACTGCTGTTGAAGAAGATTCCAACACGATATGGTGGGCACAGTTGGAACGCGTGTCGGCAACGGATATGCGCGCTGTCGAAACGGCTATAGAAAGTGGCATGCGTGTCTTTGTACTCGGTTTAACCAACCAAAAAGCTCCCGCTCAGGGATTCTCTGAAGACTCCATGCAAGTGCCTCTATACGTCGCTAATGTAGAGCTCCAGGCCCAACAATTGACACAACTCGTCGATATTATGCCGACGGTAGTCGGTCATTATATGAATTGTGCTGAGGGTACGAAAACGTGGTCACTAGGACAAGATATAGCGAAGCATGACACCGAATGGCCGATGATTGCGAGCTATGGCAGCCAATTAGTTATCTATACAGAAGCAGAGCGAATCGTTATCGATCAGGATGCGACAACCCGCATGTTTCAGGGCACTGAAGAAATGCCCAATGCAGTTCCACCAACCCCAATTCTGATTAATGCTCTTCGCGACGTGAAACGATTCAGTGCAACTGGCGAATAATTCGCCGGTTGCATTGAATTCCTATGACTTTCCCAGTATTTCCCCCGCAGCACCCTTGCCTATTGAGTAGATTTAAGTAATATAGCCACCTCGGTCGGCGTGTAGCGCAGCTTGGTAGCGCACTGTCATGGGGTGTCA
>PYVG01000034.1 GCA_003030745.1 Pseudidiomarina aestuarii
CCCGCAATCAGTTATTAATGATGCTTTGGCGCGTGTTCGCGTCTTAGTGAGTTAGGGGATATGCGCTTTATGAAAGGCGGGCCAACCCTTTTAGCCATCTTGTTTATTGTTTTACCTTTATCCGGCCAAAGCGCCGCTCAAGAGCGTTGGAACGGGCTCGTTATTCAATCTGAAAATCGATGCGCTCCTTACGATAAAAAAGCCCAATACCCCTACCCTCAAAGCGTAGAAGATGAAATTGTGAATCAAATGGGCGATCGTGTTTATGGCCCCTATACTGGCCGTTTTTTTAAGTCGGACCGTGAAACAGATATTGAGCACATTGTAGCTGCATCCGAAGCGCACGATAGCGGCCTTTGCGCTGCGCCGGCGCATGTTAAAGCCGCCTTTTCAAGAGACTTGCTAAACCTTACACTGGCTGCGCCGGAGATAAATCGCTGTGGCCGGAATGGGAAATGCGGCCTCGATGCCGGAGAGTGGTTACCACCGCACAATCAGTGCTGGTTTGCGTACCGCGTCGTGAGCGTAAAGCAAAAGTACAATCTCAGCGTTGATCGAGTTGAAGCCGAAAGTCTTGATAGTGTGTTATCTCAATGCGATAGCGTAGGTATGGTTTTTTATGAATCAAGCCCTCTAGGAAACACTCAAAATCCGGCAAGTAGTTCGAATGCGCTTGAGCGATACGATGATAATGGCAACGGTCGTATAACCTGCGCGGAAGCTCGAAAGCACGGTATCGCGCCGGTATCGAGAAATCATCCTGCCTATCGATACATGCATGACGGCGATGGTGACGGCGTGGTATGCGAATAGACAATACAATCTTATTGTTAATAAGTGAAAAGTAGCGTGATGAATCATCCGGTAGAAATTTATTTAAGCTCATTAGAATCTGAACGCTCACGCATAACGATGAAGCGAGCGCTCGACTACTTTGCTCAGTTCGTTACGCAAAACAAAGATGAAATGGCCGATTCGATTCTATGGTCGGAGATCACTCCTGGGGTGGTTCAGAGCTATAAATTTCACCTTCAGAACAAAGACTCCCCTCACAAGCCGGGCGATAAATTATCCGCTAATACAATTTCAGTTTACCTTTCGGCCATCAGGGGCGTTCTGCAGAAGTCGTATTCAAATAGTGGCGTGGCACCGGAACATAAAGTTCCATACGAGATATTGTCGGAGGTTGCCAATAATTTACGAAATCCCAAAATTGACAAGTCCCTTAAAGGGCATTACATCGAGCCTAGAGCCTTCAAGAGCATTATTAACTCATTAGATGGGAAGCGCCGACAACTAAGCCGGGATACAGCAATCCTGAGCATTCTTTACGGCTGTGGTTTACGCTGTAGTGAATTATGCACCCTATCTTACCCTGAGGATATCGATTGGGAGCAAGGTATGTTGTCGGTTTATGGTAAAGGCAGTAAACGACGAGCGGTACCCATGTTTAATGAATTGGAAGAAGCGATCGAGGATTGGTTGTTTCACCGAGGCGAGTCACCAGGGCCATTATTCCTTCCAATTTCGCGCGCCGATAACGTGCTGTTTCGAGAAGGTGAAAGAAAAGACAGCATCACGGGCATTGTAACCAAGCGTTATGTCCGGGCTATTACGCCCCATGGCGTTTCATCGATACTGAAAAATGCGTGCATAAAAGCTGGCACAAAAAGTTACAAGCCGCATGACTTCCGTCGAAGCTATATCACAACGCTTTTTTATTTAGAAACCGATTTATTAACGATTCAAAAACTTGTTGGCCATGAGAGTTCAGACACTACGCGCCGCTATGACCTGCGCGATCTGCGAGCAGGAACAGAAGCTGCGCGAGCTCTTGGAGCCTTGATCCGTGATATAAATTGAAGCTCACAAATTATTTCTTCAATTTGGACGGTGCAAGGAGGGAAAACAAAAATGCCACAGCGAGCGTTCGCCATGGCATTTATCAAGTTAGTGTTGGCACGTTACAACATTATACCGTTAAAGAGAGAATCCGTGGCGGTGCCCATCAGGAAGCTCGATGTCCAGCGTCACTTTGCCACCCGCAGCTTCCACATAGCGCTTGAGGGATGAGAGTTTCAGGTCTTGCCCTGCCTTCTCCATTCCTGCGACGGTAGGTTGTTTGACGCCCAAAGCCTCAGCCATTTCACTCTGAGTTTTCTCCATCAATGCACGGATTTCGCCAAGATGGATATTCAGGAGAATAGCCTCAGCTTTTGCCTTGGCACCAGCCACTACTTCCGGCTTCTCAGTTTCCAAAATTTGATCAAGCGTTCTAGCCATATTAATCACCTCTCACGGAGCTTTTCCAGGTGCGCCTTAAATTCGCGGTCGGCCACTGAAATCATCTCCTCATAAAAACTCTTGTCTTTCCCCGTTTTCTCTCCAGCACAGAGCAGGATACCTGTTCTGCTAGGGTCAAAAGCAAAGAAGGCCCGTATTGGATTTCCTTTGCTTTGTACTCTGAGCTCCTTCATGTTTTTGTGCGCCGACCCGTTAACGGTGTCTGCATAGGGCCGTGACAGCATTGGTCCTTTCGCACGTAAAACAATCATGGCCGCAACTACATTCTCTCTGTCTGTATCGTCCAGCGCGTCGAGCCATTCATCAAACGTATCGGTTGTTCTTATTTCCCACATGGGGGTACCCCCTTCTTCTATAGGCTTAATCCTATATAGGTCGCAACTTATTGTCAAGCGTATTCAGATCTCTGAATGTGCTGTCACGACAACCCGTGAGTGCGAACGTAAGCGCTGTTCCTTCTCACAAATCATTTCTTCAGTCTAGGTTGTGCAACGAGGTAACACCACTTTATATGATTTGCAGTTAGCGGTGATTTACATCGAGAAAGATAGTAATGCATTTCAATCGCAAGAGCTTCCTCTTCCGGGTGCACGGGATCTCGTGGGTTAAGCTCATGCTCGCTGAGTGTTTCGCGTATCATTTGTTCTTTTTCTGGGGTGTATTCTTCACCGGTCAATAGGTCCAATAGTTTTAGTAAATCTGTACTCATCGTTAATCCTTAGATTTGGTTGCATACCTCTATTTATGCTTCAGAAAATAGAGAAAGGACGATATCTAGGATTTTTTTCAAAAAAAGTTAAATTTAGGGGTATTTCATTTCATAGCCACCCTAATTTCACCCTTCCTATCGAATCAATCAGCTGTCAAATATAGATACACTACCGACAGCTAGAAAATGGGAGTGTGATAGTGAAAATTGTTGTAGGTCTGGTATTTGCTTTATTGAGTGGACTGACATCAGCGGAGCCATTCGAAGTGAATGACCCGTTTGGTCAGAAAGAGGAATTCTTATCCGAAGCGCAAGCGTTCCAGTTTAATTTCCATCAGGAAAATAAAGAGCTGACATTATCTTGGTTTATCTCGCCTGGTTATTATCTTTATCAAGACCAACTCACCATCAATGGTGAGGCGCTAAGCGATTATGTAGGTATTCCCGTAGGGATTGACCACCAAGATGATTACTTCGGAAGCGTTATGATTTACCGCAACGAAATTGAAGTAACCCTATCGTTGCCAAATGAGCTTTTATCGCAAGAAGAATTAACCATCGGCTATCGGGGGTGTGCCGATGCTGGTTTGTGTTATCCACCCATTGAGCGAGCAATCAACGTCGCACCGGTCAATTTCACCTCGACAGAAAACGAAGACGATATCGTGGCAGCTTCAAATCAGGCGCCTCAAGAATCGTTTCTTTCAACTTATCCGCTGCCAATTGCTTTGGCGCTAGCCTTTGGGTTTGGGCTGCTATTAACATTCACTCCCTGTGTATTGCCGATGATACCGATCATTACCGCCTCAGTTGCCGGAGTTGGTGGCCAAGCAAGTCCACGGCGCCGGTTGTTCACCTTATCGATGAGCTATGTTCAAGGTATGGCCATTACATACGCCCTGCTAGGCGTTCTCGTGGCGTCTGTTGGCGGGCAAATTCAAGGTTATTTACAACATCCACTTGTTGTATCAATGACCGGGGTGATTTTTATTGCTTTGGCGTTGTCAATGTTTGGGCTTTTCAACCTCCGGTTACCAGCTGCAGTCGAAATGAAATTGCATGAGCATAGCCAAAAGTATGCCGGAGGCCGGCACGGGTCAGTTTTTGCGATTGGTGCCATTTCAGCTCTCATCGTTTCACCGTGTGTGACGGCGCCACTAACGGCAATTCTTCTATTTATTGGCGAAACAGGGGATTTAGTGACTGGGGGAGCATTCCTTTATGCCCTAAGTCTCGGTATGGGTGTGCCTTTACTACTTGCCGGCACCTTTAGTCGGAGCCTACTTCCAAGCACCGGCGCTTGGATGGGGCTTATTAAAGTTTGTATTGGGATCATTTTGGTCGGCTTCGCCATGGTGTTCTTTGACCGTCTATTAAGCCTATCGGCATCCAAGTTTATGTGGTCTGGGTTTGCGGTGTTTTCTGTTATCACGTTTTCGATTGGGGCCTTTCATCACCTGAAGAAATCCCTCGCCATAGTGTTAAGCGTGCTTGCCGTGGTGATTGGCGTGTTATTTGTAGCGACTCTCATAAATCAAAATAATGGTATCGAATTTACCGAAGTAAAATCAGTCTCGGATATTGAAGCGGCCATTTCAAAATCAAAGCAGCAAAACAAACCAGTGATGTTGGATTTATACGCTGATTGGTGTGTGGCCTGTAAAGACTTCGAGCACATCACCTTTTCGGATGACAGTGTGAAAGCCAGGCTTGATGAATACACCCTCATTCAAATCGACTTGACCGATTCAACCAGTTCGAGCGCTCGAGAGGTGTATGCTCATTTTGATGTCACAGGCCTTCCAACCATCGACTCTTTGTATTAAACAAAACAGCAACCGTCGAATTGGATTCATCTACTTTCACATCACTAATCCGCATTATGCCGCTACTCCCAATTTATACTTTTCAAGGCGGTCTTTTAAACCTGGTATGGATTCAACAAACTCTCGAATGAAATGCTCGAAGTGGTAGAAATTTTCCTCTAATGGCGGCTCCTCGCCGTAATCCATTCCGGCAACCGCAGATATCCGCTTCCAATCAACTACCATTTTTTGATAGCTATCTAAACTTCCTGGCAACTCAAAATAATCAACTTCGACCTGATGCTGTGTTTCAGGTCTACAGGCCCGATAAATAGCTTGGTTCTCAATTCTCGCTTCCCATGATGACCGGTCGTAAAACATGATGTTTGTTACTTGAGGTAAATTCACCGTCATTTGTGGTTCCTAACGATAAACAACCAACTTGATGTTCACCGCTACGCAATTTATCAAGTAACTTAGTTCTCTTTGGCATTGATACTGTGCCATCAATAAAACATACCGCTACCCCTTGAGCTTCCAAAGCATTTCGGATTCGGCGTAAAGCTTTCGGCGCGCTGGCAAAGATAATAGGCCGCTTACCTTCATTAACTTGCTCTAAGCAACGCTCAATTATTGCATTCATTTTGCTTGTATTTGATTGATACGAGCTAGGATATGCCTTACCAATCCATTCAGGTGCATTTGTCGCGTTATCAACAGCCTGTATTTGTTGAAGCACCGCGGCAAGGTTGATCCCTTTACCTTCTTCGCCCCGCTTTTTCTCATGCTCAATAAACCAACGTCGATAGGTATCCGCGACATCAACAAACAAGCCTAGATGGTGTTCATCCCATTCTACGGTTGTTGGTTCATTTATTTTCGGCGGCTGAATTTGAACATGTTTAACTACTTGTGGTTCACCATGTACCCGACGTTTAACCCAAGGATCAACCCAATCTCGAAATTCTGGGATATTGGAAATCTTAGGTACTTCTCGCTTAGCGCCATCTTCAAGTGAATCACGGAACTCATTTGTTGCCCATTCGAGTGTGACGTGATTATCGGTATAAGCTTTTAAGCCCGTGATCGCATTTCTAAAGCCATTCACTGTTCCCGGCAGTAGGTGAGGCCGGTCAGATAACGAATACGGCTGCGACACACGACATTCACCTGCAACTGACGCAATGATCGGTAAGGTCTTGCGGGCATAGCCATGAATAATTTCACCATCAAGTACATATTGATGTTTAGGATTGATCGCCATAATCGCTTTAGACTGGTCAGAGAATCGATTGCAGAGGATAGAACCCTCATCAACAACCAGTGTATTGATTTTGTGTTTTAGCGCCTCTCCGAGCGTTTGAGTGCGTTTTTTCCATCGTGGTAATAAGCGCATTGATTTTAGCGCTGAAACTGTCGTCAATGTGATGCGGTTTAAATTCTCAATATCGTTGAATGACTTGATATAACCGATTTCTGATTTATTGATTGGCAGCGCTTCAAGTTGCTTTTTAAATTCATCAAATAATCGGGATTTAACAACGATCAAGTTATGCTCACCACCCATCGCGGCCAACGCTGTTGCAAAGCGCGTTTTACCAAGCCCCATTTGGTAAGCATTTGCACCACTACCTTTAACCAGCATTTCGATTAAATCATCAAATTGGAAGTCCCAGGACAACCACTTGTCGATGTTTAATTGTTTGGCTTTTGCTTTGATTGTAGCGCCAGCATCAGCAAATTTTTCGGTTATAGGTTTATGGAGCTCTATCCAACCACCATCACTGATATCGTTATCAATTGAAAACAACTCATGTGCACGTTCAGTTGTTAATTGCTGCTTAGAGCCATCAATATCAACTTCATAGCCGCCATCGACTCTCGATAACTCATAGCTCACACCTGACTCGATAAAAGGTGACATCACATCGCTTGAATCAACGAGGTCCGTTTTTTTAGCGGTATAAGTCGACACATCAGGCCCGACCTGGTAAATCCATTTCCCAAAGGGCGCGCGAGCAATCTGCTCCTTTCGATGCAACTTGCGTAGGCGATAACACAATTGTGGATCGAGCAGAACTTCAAAACCTTGTTTTGAAAGCACATCCGTGAAGTGATGATGAACTGAGCTTATCGGATCATCACCAAACAAATGCGCTTGCATTAGAAACTTCCCAAGTCCTCTGTGCGTAGCCTCTTTAGGGTATCGATGCTCATGTGTTGAATAGAGTTTTTCACCAATTAACTGATTCATGGCTTTGGCTTCTGTCAAACCGCAAAAAAAACGAATACCAATACGCTCCCCTTTGGCGTACAAGCGAATGCGTTTATCACCGGTGACAGGCAATTTGATTTTCGGTGCTTGATTTTCAACGCCTTGCGTAACAATCGAACGGTGTCTAATCGCGTTTATCGAGCGGCACGCCAATGGCAGATGGGGTAGGGCGCTGCTTTTTTCAGTCAAAGCCCCATGGAAGCATGACTCAGATTCAGCCTTCGTAAAAACACACAGGCTCGTTTTAATTGATTTAACGCCTTCAGCCTTGAATGTGTCATTTGGGAGGCTGAAAATGGCGCACAGGCGGTTATAGCCGTTGTATTTTTGTAGTGTTGAGACTTGAGAGTTGGGTAACACAGCAAATACAAGATCAGCAGCATCAAGTGCTTGTTGAAGCGCATACTCGTGCGATAGCGCATTGGTGTTGGGGCCATAATGACCGTAATTCGAGATCCCGGGCATTGGTTTCATGTTTGGGCTCGATAACGTGATCGAGAATGGCGGATTGATCAACGCGATGGATACTTCCGGCAGCTTAACGCTTTCCATACCCATACCAACAAAATCGACATTAAAACCTTGTGACTTTAATATCTCGCTGACTAATTCAATTTTCTCAGAATCCGTATCTAACCCTAAAAGCAAATGGTTTTCAGGGTTCGCGCCAGCAAAAAAGCGACCAGACCCCATTGAGTTATCAAGAACAGAGTAGCGGCCATCGGCAGTTAATGGCTTTAATGTCGACCAAATTAGACTTATGAGCCAGCTAGGGGTGAAGAATTGTGACTGTGTGAGTTTGCGCCGCGCCGCTAACGCCTTTAAACCACCACCGCGCTCTGTTTCGCTACCTTTGCTCACAATTTTTAATAATTGCTTTTCCCAACTCATAAGAACCTCTACCAAGTGATTTGAGTAAAGGTTATCGGTTTAAGAAAATCGCGCTATTGAATAGGTTTTAACTTTAAAAAGAGCCGAGACTTGATTTTTTGTCGCGCTAGAAAATCATCGTTTGATATAGTCGTAATACTACTCCTTATGTTCGAGTGGCCTACGCTCCATTTCCATTCCTTTTCGGAACGAATTTATAAAGACGCCAGAAGCTCCACCTGCGGTCGCACTAACCCATATTGCAAATATGTTCCACACGCCACGTTCAGATATTTTGTCCGCGGCTCCGATCATCATTGTCATAAAAAAACCGATGCCAGCGGCCATAATGATTTGTCCTCGTAACGTAGAGAGCTCGCCGTAAGCAGTTAGAGATACTAAAAGCCAAACACAGGTAAGTGTTAATAGGAATGCCGAGTAATAAATGTTGTCTCCCGCTAGGGCTATATGGGCACATCACAATACGGCTAAAGTTAATAGGCTGAGTTTGTATTTTAATGTGGAACTCACTTTATATTCCTTTTCTAATTAGTTTTTAATGAATTTAACGCTGCGAGCTTATCATTTTTGTTTTTTAGGGGTGTATAAATCGAACGTACGAAGAAGTAATCTCTATTCCTTAGAATTTTACCTTCGTTTAATGCTTGGATGAACTTTGACTTGATCTCAGGCATGTACTCAATCATTTCGATTAAATCTTTGTATTTTTCGCCGGTCAATTCATCACACTTATTTAATTTAGACATCCAGATACATCCAAATGATATCACCACAACTCCCGAGAGCATCATTAGAATCCCTATCATTTCTGATTGACCAGAAATCAAAAATCCTTTGATCGCTAAAAAGGCTGCCACCCATACCGAAGAAACACTAAATATCGAGGCTTTCAATTCAAGCCGCTTTGCTTCTTCTTTGCTAAATACATAGTGTTCCTGTTTACTTTTAAGCATAGGTAAAACTCCTAATGTTTATGGCTGACCCAACAGCTTATTTGATGTTCATTTCCCGGTCAAAATACCATGTCCTGCTATCGTCGCTACTCGTTGGGAAAAGATTGGGCTCAACCTATCAAGTAGCGCAAATATCTAATTTTGACAGAATAATATCACTTAGAAACGAATAAAGGTAATCGAGTATGAATCCCGTGGAAACAACTGAACTTGCCAATTTATACAAAAATATCGCAGTTACCTCGGCGATGCAAAGTCCTGATGCGGCATTTGCCATAGCTGACTTGAAAGCCGAATATGAACGAGCTGCCGAGGGTCGCGCTGAAAAACGGAGCGTAGCCATTGATAAGCTCTGCTACAACACAGCGACAGCCTTGCAAAGCTCGCTATGTGATTTGTTTACAGACTTTGCTTACCGATATATTCAACACAAAATATCATCCGAAAGCACTTTAAATATACATTATGAAAACGTGGTGACAGACTACGCGCCGTCAGTTACACAAAGCATTGAAAACTTGTCTGAATCACTATGCCGGCATAACCAACTTAGCAAAGAAGATTTTTTGAGTATCTGTAAGGTTTGGTTGGACCTTGATTTTGCCGTCTTTGCATCGCAGCTCGATGAAAAATACGATAGCTCATATCTTGAAACACAGTTAAATAAACAGCTTGCGAAAACACTTATCGAGCATATTCATCTTGCCCATTCGCCTATCGCCAAAAAACTAATCCCCTACAAATCCGGTCGCAAGCTCGTTCTTTCACTCTATAGCACCAAAAACGAATGGTCCTCTAATCCGTACAGCCGGGAATTCTATTGGCGTGATCAAGATAAAATCAGGGCTTTACCCGTAGGTTTTAAGCGTGCTGCTGAAGTGATGGGCTCAGAAGAGCTTAATGATGCAGCTTTAGCTATGGATTTAATGCGCATCACTTTAGAGCGTCAGGGGTGGGGTTACGATTCCCGCTCAAAAGAATCTTTTGGCGCTTCGACAGTAACCCTTTTCAATGAAAAGCTTGAGCTTTCAATGAGCAAAGATGCGTCCACTAAGTTGATCATTTTTTTACGCAAATACGGCAATGATTTTCTACATGACGCTAAAAAATTGGCAGCGTGAAGCCGACGACTTCTATTTTTAGCTTTGCCGTTTTGATTAATTCAAATCTGATATTATAAACATGTACTTACAACGCATTAGGAGCATTAAGATGTTAGCAAAAGGATTAGAGAGTTTGATAAATGGCGCGGCCACGCTTCTATTTTATGGGTGTTTGCTTTTACTTATCGGTTGCGTGATTTTTCTTGTCGTTAAAGCGTACCCGTTTTTAAAGGGGGAGCGCTGGTATCAAAGTCATGATGATGCGCTTGGGAAGAAGATAGTCACAGCGCTTGTGTTAATTGCTGTATGCATCGCGGGCTTGAGTAAAACTTCAGATCATTTAAACAAGACTGATGCTGAAGTCGAACAGCCACGATTCAAAGCCATCGACATTGATGTTTAAGTAAGTGGTGGTGC
>PYVG01000035.1 GCA_003030745.1 Pseudidiomarina aestuarii
GGATGCAGACCGCTATTATCAATTGGCTGTAAACCACAGCTCACGGAATAATCAGATTTTAGAGCGCTACGCGACTTGGTTATTGGAACAAGGCCGTAATGCAGATGCCTTACGAATGATCGAGCGCCGCGCTCAGCAACCACAACTTTCTGCCCAATATCTGTGGCTGGAAGTTCAACTTGCACAATACACACAGAATACTGCGAAGCAACGCCAATTCGGCGAGTTATTGCTAGAGCGGTTTCCGCAGTCTCAACAGGCCGAACAATATCGGCAATTAACGAATTAATGGCCCCCACTTTATGACCAACGAGCACGATCCAGTTGAACCAATAGTCGAACAGCAAGCTTACCAAGGTGACTCGCCCGGTACCCTGCTGCGGAAGGCGCGTGAAGCGCGTGGTCTGAGCCAACAACAATTGGCCGATAGCCTGCGATTGCGCCTGGTTATTGTGCAATATATGGAAACCGATGCATTTGATAAGTTGGCATCGCCGACTTTCGTACGCGGTTACTTGCGCTCGTTGTCAAAAGCACTCGAAACCGATCCGGCGCCTATTTTTGAAGCCTTCGAAAAAATGGGCTTTGACGTACCAACCAACAATAACGTCAAGTTGCAGAGTTTTTCAAAGCGCAAAGTCCGCGAACGCAGTGACTTTCAACTGAAGTGGATCAGCTACGCGTTGATCATCATCGTCATCGGCTTAGCAGTCGTTTGGTGGGCACAACAGAGTGATTTCAGCTGGGATACTATTTTTGGCAGCGATGATGCGCCTAGCTCATCAGAATTTCGCGCATCACAAGAGGATGGCCGTATTGCTGTGAGCAATCGTCCGTCAAATTCAGCAAGCTCCGCGAACAGCATCGATGAAGAGCAGGGCACTATTGCTGAGGGTGAAGCCGAACCCGTCCTAGAAAGCGATGTGCAAGCCAGTGACCTCTCAACGACTTCGATGTCCGTAACAGATACTTCAGCAGCAGATACGTCAGCAACAGAGCCGGACGACAGCGCTCCGACCGAAGTCGATGAGCAGCCGAGCAGTGTGGATACAGCAATCGACACCGCCATTATTGTACCTGCCGCGACACCCGCTGTAGACGCGAATGAAATGGCCGAAGATGAGCTAGACACAGCCACCACATCGCCGGCAGGTTCCGATAGTTTAACCATGGTGTTTAGTGATCGCTGCTGGATCCGCGTCATTGATGCCACCGGCGAAACCATTGCCATTGGCGAGAAAGTAATGGGTTACGAGATGCCATTAACGGGCACCGCACCATTTGATATCATTTTGTGTAAGCCAGAAGCGGTGACATTAACGTATAATGGTGATTCCGTTGATTTGAGCGAGTATCGTCGCAATCGCTCGGTCACCATGACGCTGAACTAATTCACAATAGTAGTAGAGTATGATGCACGAAAGTCCAATCCAACGTCGTAAATCGCGCCGCATCTATGTCGGCAATGTGCCTATTGGTGATGGTGCACCTATTGCTGTGCAGTCCATGACGAACACAGAAACGACCGACGTAGCGGCTACCGTGAAGCAAATTCAAGCCATTGCTGATGCTGGCGCCGACCTTGTCCGCGTATCGGTACCAACCATGGACGCCGCCGAGGCGTTTCGTTTCATCAAGCAACAAAGCCCCATTCCAGTTGTTGCTGATATCCATTTTGACTACCGCATTGCACTCAAGGTCGCCGAATATGGCGTTGACTGCTTACGGATCAATCCAGGGAACATCGGTAACGAACAACGTATTAGAGCAGTAGTCGATGCCGCGCGTGACAAAGGCATCCCCATTCGCATTGGCGTCAATGGCGGCTCGCTCGAAAAAGATCTGCAAGAAAAATACGGTGAGCCAAATCCAGCCGCATTGGTGGAATCAGCCATGCGCCATGTGGATATTTTAGACCGTCTCAATTTCCAAGATTTTAAAGTCAGCGTAAAAGCATCAGACGTCTTCCTTGCAGTCGAATCCTATCGCTTGTTGGCGAAGCAAATTGAGCAACCGCTCCACTTGGGTATCACCGAAGCCGGTGGCTTGCGCAGTGGTTCGGTGAAATCAGCCATCGGTTTGGGCATGTTGCTCGCCGAAGGTATTGGCGACACGTTGCGTATTTCACTCGCGGCGAACCCGGTTGAGGAAGTCAAAGTCGGTTTCGACATTCTTAAGTCATTGCGTATTCGCAGCCGTGGCATCAATTTTATTGCTTGCCCCAGTTGTTCGCGCCAAGAATTTGACGTGATCAGCACCGTCAATGCACTGGAGCAACGCCTCGAAGACGTGACCATCCCCATGGACGTGTCGATTATTGGTTGTGTCGTCAACGGTCCCGGCGAGGCACTCATCTCGCAAGTTGGCTTGGCTGGAGCCAAGAACAAGAGCGGATTTTACATTGATGGCGAGCGCCAAAAAGAGCGTCTCGACAACAATGACCTCGTTGATCAGCTCGAACGACATATCCGCGCTAAGGTGAAACGCTTAGAAGCTGAGCAGATTCCTGTGAAGCAAAGCTAAACCTGCGGTATACTACCCGCCTAAAATTGATCCCAACTGTGAACAACTGACGAGAAAGTAACAACGTCGTGGCAAAAACTATTCAAGCAATTCGTGGAATGAACGACATTCTGCCGAGCCAAACTCCGGCTTGGCAGTACGTTGAAGGCGTGATTCGCAATACCGCCGCCGCCTATTCCTATCAAGAAATTCGTATGCCTGTGGTCGAAAGTACCGACCTGTTCAAGCGCTCCATTGGTGAAGTCACCGATATCGTCGAAAAAGAGATGTATACTTTTGACGATCGCAATGGCGACAGCCTAACCCTGCGCCCAGAAGGCACAGCGAGTTGCGTACGTGCTGGAAACGAACACGGTTTGCTCTATAACCAAACCCAACGGCTTTGGTATATGGGCCCAATGTTTCGTCATGAGCGTCCACAAAAAGGCCGTTATCGTCAGTTCCATCAGTTCGGTATCGAAGCTTTTGGTATGGACGGCCCCGACATTGATGCTGAGGTGATTCTTCTCTCCGCACGGTTGTGGCAAGCATTCGGTATTCGTGACCAAGTACAATTGCAACTGAACTCACTTGCGTCCAATGAAGCTCGCGCCAACTATCGTGTTGCGTTACGTGACTTTTTGCGTGCTCACGAGGCACAGCTTGATGAAGACTCGAAGCGTCGTCTCGATACCAACGTGCTGCGTGTGCTAGATAGTAAGTCACCAGAAACCCAAGCTATTCTGGCAGATGCACCCAAACTCAGTGAGTACTGGGATGATGAATCTCGTGCGCATTTTGATGGTTTGTGTCAGCGTTTGGATGCAGCGGGTATCGACTACGTATTGAACGAGAAGCTGGTCCGTGGTCTCGACTATTACAATCGTACCGTATTTGAGTGGGTGACCACCGAACTGGGTTCACAAGGCACTGTGTGTGCTGGCGGCCGTTATGATGGCCTAGTTGAGCAGCTTGGCGGTAAACCAACTCCAGCAGTTGGCTTTGCCATGGGCATTGAACGCTTGGTTTTGCTGCTAGAAACGCAGGGCTTAATTCCAGCCACGCAGAGCAGCGATCTGTACCTGATTGCCGGTAACGATGACGCGGAACTAAACGTGTTGACCGTTGCCGAACAACTTCGAGACGCTTTGCCGACACTGCGTATCCAAGTGCACAGCGGCAGCCAAGCACTGAAGAAGAAATTAGCGAAAGCCGATAAATCGGACGCCACCTACGCACTGGTGGTGATGAACGACAATGGCGAGTTAAGCTATCAGCTGAAACACTTACGCGAGCGCGAAATCGAATACAGCACCACGCCCGCTCTCAGCGCCGTAGTGCAACAAATCCAAGGCTGATTCGCGAATAGCGAAGCGGACGAACAACGAACAACGAACAGCGAAGCGCACGAATTTAAGGAGAGAATATGGAAACCGAAGATCAACAAGTCGAACGCATCAAGGACTTTTGGAACGAGCATGGCAAGGGAATCGTCGCCGGATTGGTGATCGGTTTTGCCCTGTTCTACGGCTGGCGCTATTACGATGCGCAAACCATTGCGAAGCAAGAAGCCGCATCAGAAGCCTACAGTGAAGTGCTTGCTCGGTTGGCCAGTGCTGACGAGACAGCGATTGCTGATGCACAAAAATTTGTGAATGAGCAAGCCGGTACCAGCTATGGCAACATCGCGGCACTCGAGTTGGCGCAGCAGGCAGTGAATAAGGGTGACTTGGCAACAGCGGTTAGCGCACTGCAAATGGTCCGTGATAATACGCAAGGCGCTATGAATGCGGTAGCAACTGTACGTCAAGCACGTGTCTTGATTGCACAAGACCAATACGACATGGCTATTACTGCGTTGCAAAGCATTGAGTCGGTTGCAGGTTTTGCTGGTATCGCGGCGGAGTTGCGCGGTGATGCATTGCTCGCCAAAGGTGACTCAGCGGCAGCACGGGCTGCCTATGAAGACGCGCTAACCGTGGTGGACTACAACTCGCCATTGGCTGAAATTAAACTGAAAAGTATCCCGGCGGAATCATGAAATTTTTGAAGTTAACCGCAGTGGCAGTAGCCGCTACTGTGCTCAGTGGTTGTTCTATTTTCGGTGATGACGAAATCACCTACAAAGAACTACAACCCATCAACGCGACTGTGACACCACAAGTACAGTGGACCCAAGAAGTGGGTGACGGCGTCGGTGACTTTTTCTCGCGCTTAAATCCAATCGTTGTTGGCGAGCAGGTCATTGCGGCCGATCGTCGCGGCGTAGTGGCAGCATTTGATCGCAATTCAGGTCAACCGGCCTGGAATGTGGACGTGCGTACTCTACTCGGCGGTGAAGAAGAAGGCTGGTCGTTCCCAGAAGAGCCGTTGCGTATTAGTGGTGGCTTAACTTCAGGTGGCAATCGCATTTTCTTCGGTACCGAAAATGGCCAAGTCATTGCGTTGAACCCAGACAACGGTGAGCTCCTTTGGCAAGCCGAAGTGAAAGGTGAAGTATTAGCAGACCCTGCGGTTGGCGACGGTTTTGTCGTAGTGCAGACTGGCTCTGGAAACATTGTCGGACTTGACGAGCGCACGGGTGAAGAGCAATGGACCTTACGGACTGAAGTTCCAGCACTGACGTTGCGCGGCACCTCAGCACCTATCATTACTAATGGTGGTGCCTTGTTCGGTACTGCGACCGGTAAATTATCCGTAGCTGTTCTCGAGAATGGTCAGCAAGCGTGGGAAGCAAGGTTAGCAATTCCAAAAGGCGCAACCGAGTTGCAACGCCTGATTGATGTCGACTCTAAACCTGTTGTTTATGGCTCTGCGGTATACGCAATTGCATATAATGGTCAGGTGGCTTCGGTTGAGCTGAATACAGGTCGAGTGATTTGGCAGCGCGAATACTCATCGTTCCAAAATATTGATATTGGCGGTGGCCGTTTGTATTTAACAGACGTTGACGACAGTGTCTATTCGCTGGATCCGCAAGGTGGCGTTGAAGTATGGAGCAACAATGACCTTAGTGGTCGTGAGTTGACCGCTCCAGTGCGCTATAAAAATACGGTTGTTGTGGGTGACCGCTTTGGCTATCTGCATTTCTTAAATGCTAGCAACGGTGAACTCGTTGGGCGTTTAGAAATGGATGACGAAGCCTACGTGGCGCCTGTTGTGAGTGGTGACACTCTCTATGTTCAATTACGCGACGGTAGTTTACTCGCGGTAGGAATTTAAAAGCTATGTTACCTGTTGTGGCCCTGGTCGGGCGCCCGAATGTGGGCAAATCTACCCTGTTTAATCGGCTGACCCGCACTCGGGACGCACTGGTAGCAGACTTTCCTGGACTCACGCGTGACCGTAAATACGGCCAGGCGAATTATGACGGTTTCCAATTCATTGTCATCGACACCGCTGGTGTGCATGGTGATGAAGAGGGCATCGATGCAGAAATGGCATCGCAGTCACTGCGCGCTATTGATGAAGCCGATGTCGTGCTGTTCATGGTTGATGCTCGCGATGGCATCACCGTAGCCGACAGTGCTATTGCTGAATACTTACGTAAAACCAGCAAGAAGGCCTACGTTGTCGCCAACAAAATTGACGGCATTGATGCCAATGCCGCACAAGCTGATTTCTTCGAGCTTGGCCTCGGTGATGTCTATGGTATTGCTGCTGCCCATGGGCGTGGCGTTGAGCAGCTCCTCGACAAAGCCTTCACGCCGTTACTTGAAGCCTACCCAGATATTCGCGTTGAACCAGCAGAGCCGGTTCCGCTTATTGATGAAGATGGCAATGTGGTGGTCGATGAGGCCGGCGAGACTATCTATGTTGACCCGAGCCAAGACCTCGCACACGACGAAATTGATTACTCTACTTTACCGTTGAAGCTCGCCATTGTTGGGCGCCCAAATGTGGGTAAATCAACTTTGATTAACCGTATCCTTGGTGAAGAGCGTGTGGTGGTTTATGACATGCCAGGCACCACTCGCGACTCGGTCTATATTCCGATGGAACGTGATGAGCGCCAATATGTTTTGATCGATACTGCTGGCGTTCGTCGCCGCGGCAAAATTGACGAGACCATCGAAAAATTTTCGGTCATCAAAACCTTACAGGCTATTGAAGATGCCAACGTGGTCATCGCGGTGATTGACGCCCGCGAAGTGGTCTCCGACCAAGACTTGAACCTAATCGGATTTGCCTTGAATGCTGGTCGCTCGATTGTCATCGCAGTCAACAAATGGGATGGCCTTAGCCATGACCACCGCGAAGAAATTAAACGCGAGCTCGACCGCCGTTTGGGCTTCGTCGACTTTGCTCGACTGCACTTTATCTCGGCGTTGCACGGCAGTGGCGTCGGCAACTTATTTGAATCCGTACAAGAAGCTTTTGCTAGCGCAACTCAACGCGTCAGCACCGCTAAACTTACCCGCATTCTAGAAATGGCCGTTGATGAACATCAACCACCTTTAGTTAGCGGTCGTCGCGTCAAGCTCAAGTATGCCCACGCTGGTGGTTACAACCCACCGCGTATCATCATTCACGGCAACCAAGTGGAGCGCTTACCCGGCTCCTACCAGCGCTACCTCACCAACTATTTCCGCAAAACTCTCGGCATTATGGGCACGCCCATCAAAGTCGAATTCCGCGAATCGGTGAACCCCTACGCTGGCCGCAAAAACAAGCTCACCAGCACCCAAGAGCGCAAACGCAAGCGCCTGATGAAGTTCATCAAAAAGAAAAAATAACACGTTCCATGAGCCACCTTCGGGTGGCTTTTTTGTATCTGTCATTCCGATAATAAATCGAGGTGGACAAATCACCTGCTCAAGGTGTAACATTATATGTTACGGATGAGTCTGCGAATACATGGAGGTTCGTTTGATAAAATCATTCAAAAGTGCAGCGCTAGAACTTTATTTTCGCCATGCAGATGCCTCAAACTTGCCATTTTGCTCGACTGCGTTAGCTGAGGTTAGTGAGATCTTAATTGATTTAAATCTGCCTGATTTTGATATCGCTGACTTAAGACTACTATGGACGGTCAATGAATACTCTGATTTCACGAGTGTTACGGTCACTGTGAATCGAACAGAGCCGACTGGAGCTATCCTGTTCAATTATTATCAAAGTCAGGTCTACGAAGTTGATTACTTTTGCGAGGGGTATTCCCATGACTCAAATCATGACTAAACTGACGGTTAAGCACCCGGGTGAGGTATTTCGGGCGCGGTTTTTGGAACGACACAATATTAGTATTCAAGCGGCGGCTGAAAAGCTCCACATGAAACGAGAACAGCTGTCGCGTTTTGTGAATGGACGAACATCTGTGTCGAATAATTTAGCGCTCAAACTCGCTAAGGCTACAGGTGTTTCAGTGAGATACTGGCTATCGCGTCAAATGGAATTTGATCTTCAGCAGCTCGAGCGACAGGACGTCAAGCAAATAGAAGCCGAACCCCTTCTTGAGCAATAGCAAGCTAACCTTACCGCAGAACCTCAAGAACATGCTGACGAGATGCATCTAGTTGTTTTGTAATAAGCGCGGTCGTTTCAGGGTGAATTCCGATGCTCTTTGCGATACGTGTAAAATCTGACACCACCTCAACCAATTCTTCAATGGCAAGCCGGGCTTGGGACCAGCGTGCAAAGCCCGCTGTATCGGCAAGCTGTTGCAGCGCAGCTAGAGGCGGGCGTTTGCCGAACCCTGCAAAGGACGTGGCGTGCTCTCCGTAAGGACTTGGGCTAAAAGTAACATCATAAAATGGTGCAGGTTGCCAAGCGCCGGAGTCACTTTGTAAAAAGGCCCAATTCTTACTGTGATCGTCCTGATTACAGACAAGCAAGTTGAAGACCGCACGCTTGAATTGTAATTGCCCCATTGCCGGTGACTTACACAGTATTTTTGTTGCTTTTATTAAATCCATATAGTCCATGCTGGGTGTACGAAAATCAGCATCAAGCAAGCCGCAAGCGCTGTGGAGGTGCAACCGACCAGATGTGCCGTCGGGGTTATGGAGATAGTCGAAGCGTTTTAGTGCAAGCCAATATTCCGCTCCAGAGCGCTCCGGTGCATTTAATAATTGCCATTCTGGTGGATTGAGGCCTGCTGCGAGCGCCATTGTTAGATAAGCTGCTTCACACAGTCCTTCCTCATGCCCCAAGGCGAGATTGGCTGATGTGAACTTCACTAGCCATGCGTGATCATGAGCTTGTGGCTGGGTGCGGCACTGTGTGTAGTTATCACCAGTAAAGTACACTTGTGCTTTGGGGCGCGCACCGCCCGAACTGCCTGAAGCGACCAGTTCACTCAACACTTCGTCCGTTTCACCATCAAAAAGAGCTTGAGCGTGAAGGCCCAAGGTATCCAACTGGATAGTTTCGTCTTTCATCTCGACATAGTCCGATGTTGGACTAAACGCTAAGGCTCCGAGCGCGGATTGACCAACAAAAGCCAGTCTATCCATTGCCGTTATATTTATGGGTAATATCCCGTGCTTTCGAAAAACACGATTTTGTAGAAGTAATCCCCAACCATCAGGCAACGCATCGGCAAACACGCCATGCAACCCAGCGTGCGGCAATTTGGGTGCAGGTTGCACAGTTCCATCAAAATTCAAATGAAATGGCGAAAGGTTTTCGAAACGAGCCAGATAATCTTGGTTGTATTGAAAAAAGACACCTTGTTTATTTTGTGCCAGCACGCCAACGTGAATTTGCGCGCCTGAGCTGAGTGTCCGCGAAACATTGAGTTTGGGTACCGGGTTAAAAGCCATCTTTGAGTACCTCCTCAATGGACTGCGGGATCTCGATTGGTTGGTGCTGTGTCACAGCATACAAGCGGCGAAGATCATCGAGGGTTTGCCACAGCAACAGTAGTTGACGAAATGAAATTTGCCCGGTGAGCTCAAATTTTTTGATGGTCGATGCGGGTACTGAACTGCGCTCAGCGAGAGCCTCGCGAGACAATTTAGCAGTCTCACGACAGTTTCGCAGGTAGTCGGCAAATGCTCGTTGCACATCGTTTTCGGCGAGAAGCTGATATTTCATAGCGAACCATATTGGACACAGATGTATCCATTATAGTCGAAAATTAATCAAATTGGATATAATAGTATCTACTGCGCTTTAAACTTAATCAGTCGGCGGCGCTCTTTCTTGTCCGGCTTGTGGTCGGGGTGCGGGTTGTAGAGAGCATTGACGCGTCGTAACTCGGCTTCTTTTTCGCGGCGTGCCAGTGACTCTGGCGTTTCTTCGTAAAGTTCTTGTGCCAACGGTGCACTGAGGCGGTGTTCGCTGAGTGCAAGAATCACCACATCATAAATGTCATGCCCGCGCGGGCAGCGCACGGTTTGCCCAACGGTCACCGTTTTGGATGGCTTGCAGCGTTGGCCATCCACTTGCACTTTCCTGGATTGCACCAACTGCCGAGCAACCGAGCGCGTTTTGCAAAACCGCGCTGCCCACAGCCATTTGTCGATGCGTACCGGTTCCGAGCGAGTACTCATTACGATTCCAGCAAGTCTGCTTCAGTAAAGCGATACTCGGTTAGAC
>PYVG01000036.1 GCA_003030745.1 Pseudidiomarina aestuarii
CACATAATCGACCAAAATCTTTTGAATTTCATCTGGGCTGCGATAGATAGATTGACTGCCGTTTAAGCCCGCAAAGTCACCCCCACCAGCCGCACGATAGTTGTTGGTAGCCACTAAGATGAGTTGCTCACCGGCTATAGGCTTGCCCTGATACCGTAAACTGGTGATGCGCTTGCCGATGGGTTGAGTTGGATCTATCTGATACTCGAGCCCATAAAAACTATCAACGTTATAGCTGGGTATCTTGGTGTTGATGTAACTAAAGGGCGATTCAGCCTGACCAGCCACAAAACCTTCAGCACTGCGCTCCAACCACAGTTTCAACTCACGACCACTGATGCGAACGAGCTCCAGCGTGTTCGGGTAGCGATACAAATCGCCAATATCCCCTAACGTGACCGCGCCTGCTTCGATAAGCGTATAGCTCGTATCGTCTTCGCTCAGAGCTGTCACGAAAGGTGCGGCGGAGCTCACGACAGGAAGTGTACCGAGCTGTTGCCGAATTTCGGGATCTTGGATTTGTCGTAGATGCCAAAGTTGCGCTTCATGAATGAATTGCAGCGATGCTGTCGGTTGGATTCGAGCATAGCGATGATCCAAGTCAATCGCTGTAGTCCCGACCGGTTGTTTGACGTATTCCAGGGTTTGTTGATGCGCAGCAGCAACCAATGCTTCGATATCCTTGGCTTTCGCTGCTGAAATCGGCCGCGCTTCGCTGTGGCTTGATATTACCTGCCATTCGCCATCATGGTGTTGTAGCTGAAGATCGATGATTCCAATGTGGGAGCCATAAACCCCAGGTTGAACCGCTGCGATACCCTGTATCTTACCGTTCACACTATCAACGTTTGGTAATTGATCATACACCTGAGTACCGGGGAACACTTCATGCTGGTGACCAAACAAAATGGCATCAATACCGGGCGTTTGTGCAATCAGATGCAGCGCTTGCTCGGCATCGGTTGGAAGCGCAGTATTTTTGGGCATTCCGGTGTGCGCTACGAGCACGACAATGTCAGCGCCCTGCTCTTGCACTTCCGCTACACCTCGCGCGGTGGCCATGACCATATCCTGACTACGAATCTTGTCTTGCAGGTGTTGTTGATCCCACATCATGATTTGTGGCGGTACGACGCCCACAAAGCCTATTTTAATTGGCTGCATTGAACCATCTGAAGCTTGTAGAGTACGATCGAGTACTACGGTTTGACGCAACCACTTTGGAAATCGAGTGGAAGCCGACTCAAGTGCCTCTATATTTGCGCTTATCACCGCAAAATCCGCTTGCGCATAGGTTTGCCACAATGCATCCAGACCAAAATTGAATTCGTGATTGCCAATATTGGCAACATCAAACTGCAAATGATTCAGTACCTGAATGATGGGGTTTTGATCGGGGCTATGTTGCTGCGCCCAACTTGCCAGCGGCGAGCCTTGAATTAGGTCGCCATTGTCAATCAAGATATGATTAGGTTGTTCCGCCTTCGCATCACGAATGGTTGCAGCGGTGTGAACCAAGCCACGTTGAACAACTGCACCGGTAAAGTAATCAAAGCCTGTCACCTCACCGTGGACATCACTCGTTTCAATGAGTCTCAAGGTCGCAGAAATGGGAGTTGTTGCGGGTGATGTCGACGCTAGCATGGTAACTAAGCTAAGCACTCCAAGGTATGTGTAACCCAGTGTAGCGCTCATGCTTGCTTGGGAACGATATCGAGCTGCTGTGAGGAACGCATGAGCGGATGTTCTTGCATACGATTATGCAGAACTTTGATGACATCAAATTGACGGATTTGTTTAATTTCTGATAACGCCATAGCGTCGTCTAATAACATACACTCGGCAAATTCGTCATCGGCGGCTAACAGTACAAATTCAGCGTTAGCAAAGCCAGAATTCAAACACAGTGGTGTTCCAGCTTCAAAGGTATCAAACGTCGATTCTTCTGCTTGTTGAAAGTGCCAACTTTGTGGCATCTGCGGTCGACCAAACCGTTGCAAAATCGAATGGTTGAGTGCTGCTTGCATAATCAGCGTGGGTGACCAACGGTCGAGAGCATGTAATGCGTCGTAAATGGTTTGAAAAGCCTGCGCATCTTCCCGAGTAAATGCGGCATTCATAGCGTACAGAGGAGCTAAACGAGACGTTTTATAAGGACACAGATGGCTGAGACCATCGCCCAATTCGATGCTGAGCTGTTGCTGCTCTGGGTTATAGACCCAGCGCCATGCACTCGAAGCCTGCACAGTGTGTCCCTGTTGTTGTTATTTGAAGTGGTAGTAAGCTACCGAATTCTCATGCATTTTACAAGCCCTCAACAATTTCTTTGATACGTTTAGGGCCGTGATAAATAAAGCCTGTGTAGATCTGTACGAGTGACGCGCCGGCATCCAGTTTGGCTTGAGCGGTTGTAGCACTATCAATACCGCCAACGGCGATAATGGGAATTTTTCCAGCTAAGTGTTCGGCTAGTGCAGCAACAATTTTAGTGCTGGCGTCAAAAAGAACTTTACCGCTCAAACCGCCGGCTTCCTTAGCGTGCTCTGCCCCAACTACTGCGGTTCTATCTAACGTCGTATTGGTAGCAATAACGGCATCAATGTCGTGCAACAGCAAAGCAGCCGCAAAATCCGCCACTTCAGTGGTAGACAAATCTGGAGCTATTTTAACTGCCAACGGCACGTAACGTCCGTGCTCTTGGTGAAGTTTTCCTTGCTCTGCTTTTAACTGCGCCAGTAAATCAGCTAATGCCGCGCCGTGTTGAAACGCACGCAAACCAGGCGTATTCGGTGATGATATATTCACAGTAATGTAACTAGCGTACGGATATACCCGACGCATGCAGTAGAGGTAGTCATCCACCCCTTGTTCATCTGGAGTATCTTTATTCTTACCGATATTCACGCCCAGAATGCCGCGAAAGCGCATTGTTTTGATGTTCTCCACACAGGCATCAACACCGAGGTTATTGAAACCCATACGGTTAATTATCGCCTCATGAGCAGGCAAGCGAAACAAGCGTGGCTTGGGATTGCCGGACTGCGGGCGTGGCGTGACCGTGCCCACTTCAATAAAGCCAAATCCCATCTCCGCAAAAGCATCGATGCAGGCGCCATTTTTATCAAGACCGGCGGCTAAGCCAACTGGATTTGGAAATGTGAGCCCCATGACTTGTAGCGATCGCCCGCTGACTTGCTGACGCCAGAGTGATGCTAGCGGGGTACGCTGCCCCCGACTGAGCATCCCAATAGTTAGATCGTGCGCGCGCTCTGCGTCGAGACGAAACAGCAACGCGCGGGCGAGATCATACATCATGCGTTTGGTGCTGCCGGCGCAGTCGTCAAACAGTTATGATTGAGCAACATCAACTCACGCAGTGCCACTGAGAACTTCGCAAACTCGTGTGTCTTGGTAGTTTTGAAATCAGTCAGCATATGCTGCCAACGCTCTACGAATACCTGATTCCGATCCAACCAAGCCGCAAGAGCTGCTTGAGCATCCATTTTCTTATCTGCCGTGTTCAACATGCTCATGGTTAATGAACGCTGTTGCCAGTCGAGCTCCTCACGGAACGCTGCACGAGCAAGCGCCTGCCAGTGGTTATCAACCGGTTGACCATTGATTTGATCCAAGAACCAATGCAATGACACTTTGGCACCCAGATTGAAGTAAGCTTCTGCCACCACAGACACTTTACGCCCCGATTCGTTGACAATATCGGCTATATCGAGCGCCGAGAATACAGTGGTTAATAAGGCGATCTGTTTAGCGAGTGCTGCTGGAACACCTTGAGCCTCAAACTTTTCGATATTCTTCTCAATTTGGCTACGCTCATCTGCCACTAAATAATCCAATGCATTCTTGCGCAGGTCATTGAAGCTCGCCTGATAGAAATCAAGATGCTCTTGGATGGTATTTAGGTTAGGTTTGCGATGCCGTAAGAACCAGCGTGTCGCTCGACGCACGACCCGACGTAATTGGAACAGCATTTGGTTTTGAACATCTGCAGGGATCTTGTTGTTCCCGGCTTCAATTTGCTCCATCAGGCCACGTAAATTAAAGCACTCACGCGCAACCACATAAGCTGACGCGACTTCAGCAACCGTTGCCCCGGTCACATCTTGCTTGCGGAACACAAAGTTTGGCCCCATGTCGTTGACAATATTGTTCGCTAGACGTGTTGCAATAATCTGTGCCCGCAGTGGATGTGCCTGCATCGCTTCAGCGTAGTGCTCTTGCAACGGTTTCGGGAATGCATTGAGTAACGAGCGAGCATGGAAAGGATCCGCCATAATCGCATCGTCCAGCAATTGTTCTTTCAGAACCATCTTGCCATATGCAGTGATCACGGCTAACTCAGGTCGAGTGAGTCCTTTACCCGTTGCTTGGCGCTCTGCCAATTCATCGTCATCTGGCAAAAATTCGAGTGAACGATTCAACTGGCCTTCTCGCTCGAGATGATGAATAAAGCGCTGCATTTCTTTGATCTGGTCAGGCCCACGCAATCCGGTTACAGAGATTGATTGTGACTGGCGGTGACAGTCTTTTAAGACAATTTGCGCAACTTCTTCGGTCATGTCATACAGTAATTTATCACGTTGCTTACGCGTTAAATCACCGTTCAGAACTAGCCCGTTCAGCAATATTTTGATATTTACTTCGTTATCCGAGCAATCTACGCCACCGACGTTATCGATTGCATCGGTATTGATTCGGCCACCATTGCGAGCGTATTCAATACGTCCCAATTGGGTAAAGCCTAGGTTACCACCCTCACCCACAATTTTGGCTTTCAACTCTTTACCGTTGACTCGTAAGGCGTCATTCGCGCGGTCGCCGACATCTGAGTCAGTTTCTTTCGAGCCTTTCACGTAGGTACCAATACCGCCGTTCCAAAGCAGATCAACCGGCATGGTTAGAATGGCTCGGATCATCTCAGTCGGTGTCATCGACTTCTTCTGAGTATTGAACAGCTTCTTCATTTCCGGAGTCAGCTCAATGGCTTTTAAGCTCCGTAAAAAGACACCACCACCCTGAGAAATCAGTGATTTGTCATAGTCGTCCCAGCCTGAACGCGGCAGATGGAACAGGCGCTCACGTTCTTTGAACGATTTTGCTGCCTGCGGATCTGGGTCGATAAAGATGTGCATATGGTTAAATGCAGCAATTAAGCGCGTGTGTTTCGACAACAACATCCCGTTACCGAATACGTCACCCGCCATGTCACCCACGCCAATGGCAGTGAAGTCAGTTGTTTGACAGTCCACGCCTATTTCACGGAAGTGTCGTTTAACCGATTCCCAGCCACCGCGTGCGGTAATGCCCATCTTCTTATGGTCGTAACCAACAGAACCACCCGACGCGAACGCATCCCCCAGCCAGAAGTTATATTCAGCTGAAATACTATTGGCGATATCGGAGAATGTAGCCGTCCCTTTGTCAGCGGCGACTACCAAATAGGTATCGTCTTCGTCATGACGAACTACATTTTCAGGTGGAATCACTTCACCATTGACGATGTTATCGGTGATGTCGAGTAATGCACGGATAAAGGTGCGGTAACATTCCTTACCTTCCTCCAGCATTCCTTCGCGATCTTCTGGTAAATGTTTACAGAAGAAACCACCTTTCGCGCCAACGGGAACAATCACAGTATTCTTCACTTGTTGCGCTTTCACTAAGCCCAACACTTCAGTACGGAAGTCTTCGCGACGATCCGACCAGCGTAAACCACCCCGCGCAACCTTACCGCCGCGTAGATGTACGCCTTCAACCGCTGGTGAATACACGAAAATTTCATATTTAGGCAATGGTAGCGGCATTTCCGGCACCATTTCTGGAAGAAACTTCACAGATATGTAGGACTTCTCGTTTCCTTGCGCATCAGCTTGGAAGAAGTTCGTGCGCAGCGCGGCCAGAATCAATTCAACGTAACGTCGAATGATGCGGTCGTCATCTAAGTTTGCAACATTCTCAAGCTCATTGTTGATGCGGGTTTCGAGCGCTTCAATTTTCTTATCGCGTGACTTCGTACCTGGCTCAAATTTGGTAAAGAACAACTTCACCACCAGTTTTGAAATCAACGGATATTTACTAAAGGTGCTCTCAATGTAGCTTTGGCTAAAGGTGGTGCCAATTTGACGCATATATTTTGCAAACATCCGCAAAATGACGACTTGGCGCCCCGTCAAGCCGGCGCTGAGTACCAAACGGTTGAAACCGTCGTCCTCAAAATGTCCTGACCATACTTTGGCAAAGGCATCTTGGAACAAGTCACGAGCTGCCTCTAAATCTAGTTTGGTGTTGCTGTGCAACATCTGGAAATCAAGTACCCAATAGACTTTGCCGTCAGTAGTTTTGATTTGGTATGGGCTTTCACCAATGATTCGCAAACCGAAGTTCTCGAGCATTGGCAGCACATCAGACAGGTGAATTGGTTCGTCTTTGTGGAACAATTTTAAGCGAACTTTCTTACTATTTTCATTTTCTTCACGCGGTCGATAGAACAGCATGCCGAGTTTGTTATCTTCATCCAACGCTTCCAATTGCTGAATATCTGCAATAGCGATAGACGGCAGAACTTCCTCCTTATAAGCACGCGGGAATGCATTCGCGTAACGCTTGTTCAAGCCATTCGCTCGAGCCTCGCCGAAAGTGCTACGAAGAATACGTTCGAAGTTATCTTCCCAAGTGCGTGCTGCTTCAATTAGATTCTGTTCAAGTTCTTTCACGTCAATGTCCTGTACGTGGTCACCAATGCGCACGGTGTAATGCGTCCGTGCCAAAGAAGATTCCGAAAAATAAGTTGTGAAGTCCACTTCACGATCACTTTTCAGTGACGTGGATAAAATGCCTTGTGTACGCTGTCGTAACAGCGTGTTGTAACGTTCTTTGGGAACATAAACCATGCAAGATGCGAAGCGGCCAAAGATGTCACGTCGCACAAATAAACGCGTCATGTCGCGCTCTTGCATTTGCAACACTCCTAAGCCCACGTCCAGCAGGTCTTCTTCACTCGCCTGAACGATTTCGTCACGCGGATAGGTTTCGAGAATATTGAGTAATGCTTTTGCTGCGTGCGAATTCAGCGCAAAACCAGACGCTTCCATGACGCGCTGAATTTTGTCGCCTACCAGAGGCACATCGCGCGCGCTATTATTATAGAACGAGCTCGAATACAGGCCGATGAAGCGGTCTTCGCC
This sequence comes from Pseudidiomarina aestuarii, assembly GCA_003030745.1. The sequence continues at coordinate 7,203 of PYVG01000036.1, forward strand.
AATGACTTTACCGTTCTTATCAAAGCGTTTGACGCCGATATAATCACTGTAGGCTGGGCGATGAACTCGTGACTTGGAGTTCGTTTTCGTGACCAGTAATAAGTTATCGTCAAAGGTCAGGTCACGCGCGACTTCGGGCAACGATGAGACCAAGCGCTCTTTATTAATCGCTGACTTGCGCATCAGACCAAGGCTTGATTCCGCTTGCTGCCGAATCACGTAATCACCCTCAATGGCGGCGAGGTCGTAACGGCGATACCCCATCAAGGTGAAGTTATCTTGTGACAGCCATTTCAGGAAAGTTTGTGCTTCTTTCAGTTTCTGCTTCGGGCCTGGATATTTGATATCACTCAAGCTATGAGCGATTTCTTCCAGTTTCGCGCGCATCGGCTGCCAATCGGCTACCGCTAATGTGACTTCATCCATCACCGATGCCAATTCACGCTTTAGCAACGCAATAGCTTCTTTACTGTTCTGTCGATCCACCTCGATCAAAAAGACCGTATCAACTTCGTTATCTTCGTTGCGCGTACCGGCTTTCAGTAATTCAATGATTTCATTCTTGTCATTGCGTTTGTGACTGATAGGAAGGTGCAATAACAAATGCGAGTTAATACCCAGCCGCGACAACGCCATGCGAATCGAATCCACCATAAACGGCATATCCGACTGAATAATTTCGATGATGGTATGAGAGGACTCCCAGCCATGCCGAGCCACCTCGGGGTTAAACACTTTAATCAGTGCTTTCTCGCTCGGTTGGTACTCGTTGAAGCTATGCCACAACCCTACTACGGCACCGTACAGATCACTGTCATTCCGCAGTGCCAGATCATTCGGTGAAATGTTCTTGAATAACCTCAAGGCAAAATCTTTGATGATCTCTGGTCGATCCGTCGCTCGCTTTTGAATCAGATCGGCCACTTTCTGCAAAATTACGGGAATCTGGCTAT
>PYVG01000037.1 GCA_003030745.1 Pseudidiomarina aestuarii
ATCGGTGACGGGTACGGTGACCGAACTACCAAGCAAACTTGATTTAAGATGCGCTGGCATGTCATCTGGTCCTTCGCAGGTGTGGCGATAGTACGGCGCGTTTTCTGGAACCATAGTATTGAAGTGACTTTCGAAGTCGGTGCGCACGGTGGGGTCAGCATTCTCATTGATGGTCAGCGATGCTGAGGTGTGCTTAATAAATACGTGCAGCAATCCGGCCTTCACCTCGTGTAAGTTAGGTAGCGCCCGTTCAATATCATCGGTAATGATGTGAAATCCGCGTGGGTAGGGACGGAGTCTGAGTTCAGTTTGAAAAATGGGCATGACAGTTCTCGCTAACGTGGCTAAGCTGAAGCTACCAATTATTAGCGCTTGCATCAATCTTCGCACAGGCAAGTGCGCAATATGAGTTCACATGGATAGTATTCATTTCTACGCAGACAATGCCGCCAAGCTCGCGGAACAATACGACAGTTTAAGCTTCGAGCAGGTGCATGGGGATTGGCTGCGTTGGTTGCCCAAGCACGGAAGTGCACTCGATATTGGTGCGGGATCTGGGCGTGATGCCTTAGCATTGACTCAACTGGGTCTGAAAGTGACGGCTATTGAGCCAGTGCAAGAGCTACGAAGCATAGGGCAATCGAAGTCAGCAGACGTTGGATGGCTTGATGACACGTTGCCAGAGCTCAAACAAGTGACTACCGCGTTCGATCTGATTTTGGTGAGCGCAGTGTGGATGCACCTTACGCCAGAACAGCAACGCCAATCCCTCGATAGAATTGCTAAATTGCTAAATCCCAATGGCATTTGGGTCGTGACCCTCCGTCATGGCGGCTTTGATGATGGCCGTCAGAGTTATCCGCAGCATGAAAATGAATTGTTTGAATGGGCTCAGGACAATGGACTAGAACTGTTGCAGTCGGCCTTTAACCATGACCAGTTAGCGCGTCAGCAAGTGCGCTGGCAAACATTGGTGTTTCGGCTGAAACCTTGTGATGACGAGGTGATTCATGAGCGCTAGCAGTATGCCCTTTCAGCAGATTTTCTGGCCTGGCTCAAGGCTGATTGTTTATGGAACAGGAATTGGAGCAACCGTTTCGGAGTTAGTGCAGCTTGGCTATCCGGCGCACGGCTGGGAACGTTCGGTCGAGTTTTTAGAGGCCGAAGTACAAAGCGACCGCCTGCTCGAAAACCATCTTGAGCTGGTCGAGACCAGCAAGCCAGTTTTGTACACCCCTGTCGATGGCATGATTTGTGCGAACCTATTCGAGCAACTGCAACCTCACGAAGTATTCAGCGAACTTCTGAGTATCCGGGAGTTGATTAAAGAATTTGGGCGTCTTGTTGTTCCTCATCAACTTGGGTCAGACTTTTCTGCGGAGCAGTTCATTTTACTGGCGCAACGAGTCGGCTTTAGTTGTATTGAACATCATGCTCAAGGTTTAGTTTTCACCAAACGTGCAGTTGCAGGACAACCGTTAGACCGCATTGAAAGCGTGTTGCGGAATGACCGTAAGTCGACGTCATATAAGTTGGCTTTGTTGCGGGCGTTTTGTGATATCGCGGAGCAGGACGAAGCCGCTGTTCGATGGCATACCAATGGACAAGTGGGTGTCAGTATCGCTCGTATTGCTGAGCATTGGCTTCGTTACTATTGGCCACTGCAGGTTCGCGAGTTTCCACAAATTGGCCGTGGTCAGCGATTAGCTTTTGCTGCTGACCTTCAAGTATTGATTCAGCAGGCAGAGCAAGAGTTTCACACGTCTGCTGTGCAGCCTGAATTACTCTCTCTATTTTTAACTGCGTGGGGGCAACAACGTCTACCTCAAGTCATGCAAGATCAATTGCAGCTGGTATTGAAGAAAATCAGACACGCGATAGTTCAAGGCCCCGTGACCTTCGCCAGCGGCGGTGAGATGTTCAGCTATGACAAAGTCCATAAGCAGGTTGTGGTAAACGCAGAGCTTTGGCGAGAGTTTTGCTTAACCGGTTACTGGGTTCGAGATTCACTCTTGGTACGCTGGGCTGACCTAACATGCTCATTTGCGGGGAATGGTAGCTCTTTTAATAAGGCGACTGTCATTGCTTGTCTATTTGAAAATCAGTATATCGAACGCAACCAGACTGTCGCTCGTAAGCATTATGTGCGGCAACAGAACCTGCACTGCGTGTGGACAAATTCGCGTTTAGTTGGTGATAAGTTTGATGTTGATCACATGCTGCCGTTCAGCGCTTGGCATTTAAATGATCTCTGGAATTTACAGCCAGCCTCAAAAAAGGCAAACAATCAGAAGCGCGACAAAATTCCAGCTCCTCAATTACTCGTCTCGAATCGCGACGAAATTATCGAGAACTGGCGCTATCTGCATACCTGCGAAGAACCACTGTTTGAATTCGAACTGGAACGCACGCTCGGCGGCTTTCATGCAAACCGCTGGGAAACTGAGCTATTCCAGCATCTAATGAAACGAGTCGAGAGCAGTGTCACCGCTCGCCAAATGCCCACCTGGCAGCCAGGCTGATAAATTTATCCGACACAATCTGTCGCATAATTAGGTTACTTTGCTTAAATGTCTAAAAGAGGAGTGCCTATGTACGACATTATTGGTGATGTGCACGGTCATGCAGAGCGCCTCGAGTCACTGTTAGAAAAGCTGGGTTATCAAAATGCCGATGGTGTGTGGCGACATCCGCAGCGCAAGTTGATTTCGGTTGGTGACTTGGTCGATCGCGGGCCATATCAACGTCGCAGCGTCGACATTATACGGGCGATGCATGAAGCCGGCGAAGCGTTCGTTATTATGGGGAATCACGAATTTAATGCGGTGGCGTGGGCGACTATGGATGCTGATGGTCAACCACTGCGGCCGCACACCAAGAAGAATCGCGCCCAGCATCAAGCTTTTCTCCAAGAGGCTGAGCAAGCTCCAGAATGGTATGCCAGCTCCATTGAGTGGTTTCGCCGTTTACCACTTTACCTAGACCTACCTGATTTGCGGGTTGTGCATGCCTGCTGGCATGAACAGTCGTTAGCCGTTCTCAATCGCTATTTGGACTCTCGCGGCGCTCTATTAGAAAGTGCTTGGAAATCCGCTACTACGCCGAGCCATGAGCTGTTCGACGCTATTGAAACACTATGCAAAGGGTGGGAAACATCGCTTCCAGATGGGACATACTTCCATGATAAAGATGGCCACGAACGCCGAGCAATCCGAACCCAATGGTGGCGTACTGATAGTCAGCGGTATCGCGATTTAGCGATCAGTGTCGGTGACCCGTCATCACTCCCAAATGCGAATATCGATTCCAGTGCGTTACCTGGCTACGACAATCAGAAGCCACTTTTTGTTGGGCATTACTGGATGCGTGGTGAACCCTGTTTACAGTCGTCTCATATCGCCTGTGTCGACTGGACGGTCACAGGTCAACACGGCAAATTAGTCGCCTACCGTTTTCATGGCGAAACCGAACTCGATGCCAACCATCTCGTCTGGGTATAACTAACTCAGCTGTCATTATTTTATGATAAACATAAAATATTCGTTGCATATCATTGAAACTAGATCTATCTTGTGGGTATTCGCATGGCGCAACGAGCGCTGGCGCTACTTACTGGAGTCAGACAATGAAATCGAATTTCTATCAGTGGGCGGGTATGGCAGCATTGGCGTTGGCTATCTTGTTCCCAATTTATTGGCTGGGTGTGTTCGGCCTCGCTATCGACAATTATGAAAACGGCTTTCTCGAAAATATCACCACGCTTGACGCTTGGGATGTGTTGTTTGTGATTATTGGTGCGCTTGAAGTGTTTGTGTACTTAGCGCTACGGCAATCGTTCAAGGACCAAATTGAAGGTGGGTTAGCAGCGGTTGCGTTGCTGGTTATGGCGGCGTTGGTGGCACTGTTTCATCTGACGGTAGTCGTCGATATCTCATTATCTATGGGGCTGCTAGCCAGCTACAGAGATGGCTTGATTGAATTCGTATTGATTGCCAGCTTGGTGGTTTTGTTCTTGTATGCGGCAGTAGCCTTTGTGTTCGCAATCGCGTTACTGCTTCGCTTCGCTGACCTAAGCATGCTAATGAAAGTATTTGCCTGTGGCGTGTTGATCATGGCGGTCTTCCAATTCACGGTAATTCTAGGCATCGCCAATATCTTCTTGTTCCCAGTCTTAATGCTGCTTCTCGCAGTTCATTTTTGGCGCGGCGAACAAACAGTTGAGGTGGTTTAACGTGCGCGGAGGTATCGCGGAATGAGCATTCAAATCAATCTCGACGTTGAGCTAGCCAAGAATAAGATGTCGTTAACCGAGTTATCGGAGCGGGTGGGAGTATCCATGACTAACTTGTCGTTACTCAAAACCGGCAAGGTCAAAGCCATCCGCTTCAGTACACTGGAGGCTATTTGCCGCGCGCTGAACTGTCAGCCGGGTGACCTCATGGCCTATTTGCCCGACTAGCCAATATCTTTGCGAAAGGAACTAACACGAGCGTTTAGGTTTAATTAGTGCTGCTGCTGGAATGCCAAGACCTTGGTGTAAATTCCAGATCATTTTTAAACTCAATGAGCGCTTGTGGTTCAGTATTTCGTAGACCCGATTGCTTTTGCCGATCATTGGCTCAAGATCTTTAACCGTCAGGCCTTTACGTTCCATTTCGAACTTGATGGCCTCGACTGGATCGGGAAGGTCCATTGGAAAATGCTTCCGTTCATAAGCTTCAATCAACGTCACCAAAATATCGAGCTTATCGCCTTCGGGCGTATTGGGAGCAGCCATCATCAAACGCTCAACTTCGCGAAGTGCTTCTTGGTAATCAGTCTCACTTTTAATGGGCTTTATATCCATAACCTTCTCTTCATCCTGTGAAACTCTAGATTTACTCTTTCCGAAGATTTTAGTCCCAGAATGGGACTGACGCAATATACGCTTTACGATATATAATTTTTTGCTTATATTTTCATTTCGCAGAGTTCAAACATGACATGGAAGATTATTGTTTCAGATACCTACGAGAGGTGGATTCTAGAACTCAGTGACTCAGAGCAAGTTGATGTTTAAGCAAGTGAGGCGCAACTGGAGTTGTAGGATGACTAAGACGTTGAATGATTTACGTAAACAAATGAAGCCGGAAGTTCAGGCGGCTGCAAGTGAAAAGGCAGCTATTATACTTGCTGAAATGTCATTATCAGAAGCTCGAAAAATGCGAGGGAAACGCCAAGTTGAGCTCGCTCATGTGCTCGGTATAGCTCAGCCAAATGTTTCGCAGATTGAAAAGCGCCCTGATACGATGATCAGTACATTATCTTCATACATCGAGGCACTTGGCGGAACACTGGAATTGCGCGCGAAATTTCCAGATGGGAATGATGTTGAAATCGTGCAATTTAAGCGTGCTACTCGTCAACAACAGAGAGATTCATGAAACCAGAAATCACGATTAAGGATGCCGCTGCGCAAGAGAAAATGCGTCATGCTGGCAAGTTGCTCGCGCAAGTGTTCAAGATGTTGGATGCAAAGATCCAGCCCGGCATTACAACGATGGAAATCAACGATTTGGTTGAGGCCTATATTGTGAATGACCTGCAAGCGCGTCCGGCGAGCAAAGGCCAGTATGGCTATCAGTACGTGCTGAACTCGTCAGTGAATGAGGTGGTGTGTCATGGGGTTCCGAAAGCCAATCAGCCGCTGAAAAGCAGCGATATTGTGAACATTGATATCACGCTGGAGAAAGACGGCTACATTGCCGATTCAAGCAAGATGTATGTGTTGCCAGACGCAATGCCGCTGGCACGGAAGCTTGTCAAGGTAACCACGCAAGCCATGTGGAAAGGCATCGAACAGGTACGCCCGGGCGCTCACCTAGGTGACATTGGCAGTGCGATTCAAACCTATGTGGAGTCGCATGGCTACAGCGTTGTACGCGAATACTGTGGGCACGGCATCGGTCAAGAAATGCATGAAGCGCCTGAGGTTACTCATTACGGTTTGCCGAATACGGGCGTGCAATTGCGCGAGGGAATGACCTTCACTATCGAGCCGATGATCAACCAGGGCTCTGCTAAGATAAAAACGAAGAAAGACGGTTGGACGGTGATCACCCGTGACAAAAAGCTCTCTGCCCAAACTGAGCACACTATTTTAGTGACGGCTGAAGGCTGCGAAGTCCTGACTTTGCGAGAGGAAGAGGAGGCCGCTGGTCTGCCCCGTCAACTTCGAATTGAATCGTAGGAATCATGATTTGTTAGTGCACTGGTAAGAAACTCATGACCTGTTGCTATTCCTTCTCTGTGTTGACATGCCTTAAAAAGTTGAAATAAATTTTTCGCTGTGGCGTTGCCTTTTGGACTGAGCATACGCCGAAGGCTAGACTCTTGAACCTGCATGTCTCGCGCGATCGAAGAAAAAGATTGGGAGCCATTCAAGTAGTCTCGAAGTAATGAATTCCCCACGGTTACGTCTCCATCAAGATAGGATTCAAGAGCTTCAATTAGCAGAGCACGTCGAAATTCTGGCTCCTTGCATAGTTCCATTACGGTTGTTTTGAATTCGCGTGACAATGCCATACTAACTGCTCCTTTTACGGCGTTTGTAATCGTTAAGATAATCGAGCGCCTTCTGAATCGTACTCATTTGATCGGACTTGCTGCTTCCGGCGAAAAGGATAATCAATTGGGATCCCTCAACGAGATAATAAATTCTATATCCCGGTCCGTAATGAATGCGACGTTCATATAAGCCACCGCCATTTTTTATCGCTTTATGATCACCAAAATTACCCGCTTCCATTTGAGCAACAGCTTTGACAATTTTTGCTTGGGCTCGGACGTCGCCCAAACCTTTCATCCAATCTGAGAAAGGGAAGCCGTCCCTATCCGTAGAATATTCTTGTGCGACCCTAGTAATAGCGCGACGAACCATGGAAGCTCTCTCTTGGTTATAATAATTACATATACGTTATTATGCAAGCGATCAAAGTGTGCCACATAGAGAAGGTGTAACTAAGTCAAACAGAAGCGATACTAGTGCATTCTCAAGCAGGGATTTGTGAAAAGAAGGGCGAGTACTTATGATTGGCTCAGTTTTATCGCCTCAAGGAAATTGACGAGGATGACGAAGCATAGATGCAGAATTATTGGGTTCGGGCGATGCCGATGAAGCGGTATAGGCTGCTAGCAAACATTTAATTTGGTGCATGGCATTTCGACATTTACGATTATTTTGGCAAAACTTTAGTTAGATTAAAGACACATGAAATAAAGGACGTTGCGAAGAACCATATGAAACCCAGCATCAAACTCGGAAAGTACGAGCACTACAAAGGCAATCACTACGAGGTTATTGATGTGGTGCGGCACTCTGAAACTGAAGAATGGTTGGTACTTTACCGTCCTCTTTATGGTGACAGAGGACTGTGGGTGCGCCCGTTCGACATGTTTGTCGAACAGGTCACCGTAGACGGAAAATCAATACCGCGCTTCCGCTACTTACCCAAGTATTAGTCTAAATTATGATGACGTTTGATGCTGCCCACGTTGAGGAAGTAATTTCGTAACGTTTTTAGCTTCATTTTTATATGCGTTATGCTTAACATCCCAGAGTTCAACAGCATGTTGAATGTTTAACCAGAATTCAGGGCTGTTACCAAGCGCTGCCGCAAGCTTGATAGCCATCGGTGCAGTAAGGCTTCCTTTGTCATGAACTATTCTGCTTAATGAGTTACGATGCACACCCATTGCTTGAGCGAGTTCACAAATTTCAATATTCATGGGTCGTAAAAATTCTGACACTAGCATTTCACCGACACTCACA
>PYVG01000038.1:0-817 GCA_003030745.1 Pseudidiomarina aestuarii
GAGTCGAAACCGTCAACGCCTAAGCCGCGTCGACAACGTCGCAAATTGGAACGTTCAGTCCGTCAAGGCACTGAACTATCGGCAGCGGCCAGCGGCACTGTAACAGACACAACTGGTAGTACCGATAATAAGCCGGTACCAGAAGCATCTGAATCAGCCGCCCCAGCCGTTCAACCTGCAGCAGGGCCAGAACCGGCAGAGACTGCAGTGAAAGCACAGGATCAGGCATCTGAAACTGATGCAGTCGAGTCGAAGCAAGCCAATGCAGCGACCGAGCAAGCCGAAGACAAGCCACAGAAAAATCGTAGCCGTCGTTCTCCACGTCATCAACGTGCTGCTGGCCAACGTCGAAAAGCTGAAGCCGAGGCTGAAACTGCGACGGAAGCTACAGAAAATACAGCGGCCAAAGATGATGCGGAGACGCCAGCAGCGGCTGAATCAACAGCGACCGAAGAATCAGCACCAGTTTCTATTGAGACGGCTACTGATGTTGCGGAAGCTCCAGCAACGCAACCTGAAGAAGCAGTGACTGAGACCAAGTCAGAGCCTGCTGTTGCGTCTGAGTCAAAAGCTGTTGAACCAAAAACTGCTGAGCCAGTTGTCGAAGAGGCTCCTGCTGAGACCAAGCCAGAGGCTAAAGTCGAAGCAGAGCCAGAAACAGTGCCTGAACCTGCAGCAGTGGAAGCACAGCCGGTGAAAACAGCGAAGGCAGAGAAAGCCGACAAAGCTGAAAAGAAAACCAAGACGGCACCAAAGGCCCGTGCAAAGAAATCGCAAGTAGCAGCCACTGCCACTGAAGCTAAGGTGAAGTTTACGA